>NZ_JBRUGD010000007.1:0-128984 GCF_053206145.1 Streptococcus hongkongensis | reverse complement strand
TTACACATAAGTTAAGTGACGATAGCCTAGGAGATACACCTGTTCCCATGCCGAACACAGCAGTTAAGCCCTAGAACGCCTGAAGTAGTTGGGGGTTGCCCCCTGTTAGATACGGAAGTCGCTTAGCTTGTACCACTCAATGGGAGTTTAGCTTAGTTGAAAGAGTCCAGTGGACTGTTTCAAGTGGTAGATAGGGGAAGCGAAAGCTTTCTACACTGCCCAGCTGAGTTAAAGTTCCAAACATGGGAGTTTAGCTCAGCTGGGAGAGCATCTGCCTTACAAGCAGAGGGTCAGCGGTTCGAACCCGTTAACTCCCATTTCATTAAGCGGGTGTAGTTTAGTGGTAAAACTACAGCCTTCCAAGCTGTTGTCGCGAGTTCGATTCTCGTCACCCGCTTTATAGTTTTACCCAAGCTATATAGGCTTGGGCGCGTAGCTCAGGTGGTTAGAGCGCACGCCTGATAAGCGTGAGGTCGGTGGTTCGAGTCCACTCGTGCCCATGAAACTTAATATATGGTCCGTTGGTCAAGGGGTTAAGACACCGCCTTTTCACGGCGGTAACACGGGTTCGAATCCCGTACGGACTATATTTGGAGGATTACCCAAGTCCGGCTGAAGGGAACGGTCTTGAAAACCGTCAGGCGTGTAAAAGCGTGCGTGGGTTCGAATCCCACATCCTCCTTTTTCTTATCGCGGGATGGAGCAGCTAGGTAGCTCGTCGGGCTCATAACCCGAAGGTCGTAGGTTCAAATCCTGCTCCCGCAATAAACATGAATATGTTGTTGATGGCTCGGTAGCTCAGTTGGTAGAGCAATGGATTGAAGCTCCATGTGTCGGCGGTTCGATTCCGTCTCGCGCCATAAAATTTAATATTTTAACTTGGAAAGATAGCGAAGAGGCTAAACGCGGCGGACTGTAAATCCGCTCCTTCGGGTTCGGGGGTTCGAATCCCTCTCTTTCCATCCTAACGGGCATAGTTTAAAGGTAGAACTAAGGTCTCCAAAACCTTCAGTGTGGGTTCAATTCCTACTGCCCGTGTTTGGAATATGGCGGGTGTGGTGAAGTGGTTAACACATCAGATTGTGGCTCTGACATTCGTGGGTTCGATTCCCATCACTCGCCTATTTTTATTGGGGTATAGCCAAGCGGTAAGGCAAGGGACTTTGACTCCCTCATGCGTTGGTTCGAATCCAGCTACCCCAGTTTTAAATGAAAATTTTAAATGCCGGCGTGGCGGAATTGGCAGACGCGCTGGACTCAAAATCCAGTGTCCTCACGGACGTGCCGGTTCGACCCCGGCCGCCGGTATACTTATAAAGACAAGGTTTAGCGATCTTGTCTTTTTTGTTTTGTATTGACAATCTTCTTTCAAAGTTACTAAAAATTACTTACAATATTTTTACAAGTTATTATTAGTTTTTTTGTGATATAATATAAAGAATTTAATTTGAAAGGATTTTTAATATGTCTTTTACAATTCGAACTTTAAATAAAGATGATAAAGTACAATTTGAGTTGTTTTTAAAAGAGCTACTTTTAGAAAAGCATAATGGTTTTCGATATTCTTTATCTACCATAAATGAAATTGACGATTTTGATAGTTATTTTGATAAGATTAAACTTTTAGAAACATCATCACTTAATCCTGACTATTCTCCTGTTACAAGTTATTATTTTTTTAAAGACAATGAAATCTGTGCTCGGATAGACTGTAGATGGGATTTATCAAAAGGTAGCTTATCTAGAGAAGGAGGGCATATTGGTTATATTACGTCCCCGAGTCATAGAGGTAAAGGAATAATGTCAGTACTTCTTAAATATGCACTAGAACAATTTAACGACAGAGGGATCGATAAAGTTTTCATTACAGCACTTACAGATAATAAAGCTAGTCGAGCAACTATAGAAAAAGTAGGTGGAATTTTTGATTCGTTTTACATTAGATCGGATGGCGAAGAGATTGCAAGATACTGGGTACCAACTTTATAAAATTTTTTAATATAATCTAGATACTTAAAAACCACAAATTTATTATCATTTGTGGTTTTAGTATGTTTATGGCTTTCTAAAGCTTAGAGTATGCTGATCAAACATTTTTTTATATTTTGTCCTCTTATCAGGTAATATATTTAGATTAAATTGCTTTCCTATCTCAGATACGATATCGTCAATTGACTTTCCATTTGTATTTATTTTAATCTCAAATTTTTCACTATTAAAGGCTTGTAAACAATTTTCTATATTTTGTTTTGCCCATGTGTTTCCAAATTCCAATCTATTATGTAATCTTTTGGTGAGATTATTCTTATCAGCAATTAATGTACAATGATGCACTGTTATTCCCCGTGATCTTAATTTTTCAATAATTTCTTCAAAATAGTCTTCATTTATTATTGTCATTGGAACTATAATAGTATCATTTGACTGTAATGATAAATGTTCTAACAGTTTAAAATTGTAAACTCTCCACAATGAATAGTCTTGAAAATTTCTTTTTCTAAGATTATTTGGTAATTGATTATTTAATAAAGTCCCGACTTGTTCTGGATCAAAAACAAAGGAATTTTTCAATCGATTTTTTAGTTCCCAGGCACATGTTGTTTTCCCACTTCCAAATGCTCCGTTTATCCAAATGATCATCTGTATACACTCCTGTCCCATTAAATAATAACATTATAACATTTTATATAGATAATTTTATTGATGTTAGATTAATGAATTCAACTTATCCGCCAAGCTCTTCTGCTTGGAGGGATACAGATGTGAGTAGGTATCAATTGTAGTAGTGATAGAAGCATGTCCTAAGCGTTCTTTTACTACTAAATAATCTTCACCTTGATTGATGAGTAAAGATGCGTGTGAGTGACGGAAATCATGGATCCTAATTCTTTTAAGGTTAGGATCTCTTTTTAATATTTTCTTATAAAACTTCTCGGTAGCATTCTTAGTAACCACCATTGGGGAGTTCTGGAATAATTGTAATTCATTGTTATCACCAGTAACAAAATTATCAAGTAGTTTATATTGATTCTTTTTCCAATCTATTAACTCGTCATTTAGTTTTTTATGTATTGTGATACGTCTCATTCCTGCTTTGGTTTTAGTTGTTGATATATAACTAATACCTTTGCTAATATATATTGATTTTGTAATGTGAATTGTTTGTGTTGTGAAGTCAATATCATTCCACGTTAATGCTAAGGCTTCGCCAAGTCGCATTCCAGTAAAGAACAGGCAAGTAAATAATAATTGATAATTATATTCTTCTGGTTCAAATAAATTTAGAAACTTTTTAAATTCCTCGATTGACCAATAATTAAGTTGAGCTTTTGCAATTGGAAGTTTCTTTAACATTTTAACAGGGTTATTTGTGTAATAACCTTTTTTGATACCGATATCAAGTATCTTCTTGAGAAGTACCATTATTTTATTAATTGTATTTGGATTAAGTGGCTCATTACTATTTTGGGCAATTGTATTTCGTAAGTATTCTCTATACTTATAGATATCATCATAATCTAGTTTACTAACATCTTTTACTTTAGAAAAATAATCTTTTATATGTCGATTATAATTATTATCTTGAGTATTGATATAACTTTGTTTTCTATGATTGATAACATCTTCTTGTTTAAGTAACTGATATAGCATGTTAACAGTGATTCGTCCGTTTGAAATTTTTGATTTTAATTCCACACCTCGAATATATTGTTCAGCCTCGATTGCTTCTTTTTTTGTTTTGAAGCCTTTTCTGACAATCCTTCGTTGATTTAAGGTGATGGGATCGACACCATTACTGACGTCGACAATCCATCTACTATTCTTTGCTTTACGTATTGCCATGGCTTTATACCTTAGAGGTTAGTTTTAAATCTAATAACTCCTCCGCAATTGTTGCAGGTATGGTTCCAATCCGTTTATTATCATAAACATAGAACCCACGTTGAACGAGGAGGTGTTTCCCCTTACGAATAATAGAACGTGAGGTTCCCTCTGAAAAGCCTAAGGCTACTAAATCATCTTTTGTTACGGTTGCTATCATGTGTATTCTCCTTAATAACTATGGTATAATTAAGGACAGGTTGAGGAGTTCCAGCTCCTCGGCTTGTCCTAAGCGTTTCCTTTTTCTCTTGCCGGAGTTTTGGGACGCTTTTTTATTTGTGGTAATATGCGAGGAAGAATATGTTCATCTAAAACACGATTAATAAAATCTACTTTATTATCAGTGCAATAGATATCTTCTTCTCCAAAATGTAATTGAATCTCTTGATCATTACCTGTTTGGTAATAATCGTTGTAACTTAACTCTTTAATTTCTGATAGATTATAGAATCTATCTTTTTCTTTATCGTGATTTCCCTTTTTCTTAGAAATCTCTAAAACGTTATTAAACCGTCTGATGTACTGGTTTAAATCTTCATTTTGAATCTTTCCAAAGAAAGACTTCAGGGACTGATAATTAGTAATCACAATCAGTCGACCAATGACTAACTTATTTTTATAACGTGCGGATAGGTAAGACTTGTTTAAAGGATCTAAGAGTTTTAACCAGTCTGCTGGTAATAGACTATCAGATCTTGGATCATCTAAAAGAATAACCTCTTCACCAAAGTACTCATCAAAAATATTCTTAGCACCAGCACTGTACATTTTCCAGTTGAGACCTTGTTCTTTAGCTCTCTTGATAATTTCTTCAATCACTTCAAGTGCTAGTGTTGTTTTTCCTATTCCAGAGGAACCATGCACATAAATAATTGTTGGCTTGAACTCACCATTCTCTAACTCCCTTAAGGTTCGTTTAGAAGCTATCTTGCCATAAGCTCTAAAAGCTTCATCAAGTCTTGTTTGATTATAAGACCAAAGAAACGTTAACTCTTCGTCCGCAAAGATGTCATCTTCTGTCATATTCCCATTAATGATTTCTTGAAATACTTTATCCAAACTCTCGTCTGATTTTTCTTTTTTGGCAACCGCATAGCGTTTAGAAAAATCTGCTCTGTTATCCTCAATAAAAGCTTCATAATCAAATGTTCCAAAAGTTTCCACTTCGCTAGGAGCATACTGATGTTTATCAGGACTCTTTGCGTGAATTAAATAGGCTTTGGAATTGACCTTTCCATATTTCCCTTGACCACTAGGCTCAATATATTGCGGTAAGAGACCAAGTGTACTCGCTAAGACAGATAAGTCTCTACGACTGGCAAATTCAATATAAGCATGGATATGAGGCTCTACTGGCTTAATACCATACTTGATATCTTTATCATGAATAATAAAAGCGACCTTTGCTGGTATATCTTCTTCAAGGGTTTTAATGCGACGATGAATCTCTTGGAAGATTTTTGTTTTATTCCTTTCCCAATTGGAAAACAGTTTCTTTTTATTGTCTTCCCAATCCCAATACTCCGCATGTAATTGTTGCTCAAAGATATAAGTTGTTGTTCTTTTTCGGCTCATTAGACTCCTTTCTAATGAAATTTTATATTATTCTTGGGCAAATTAGTTTAATTTGCCCATTAATTTACCCATCAATTTGCCCAAGATTTTCAAGGATTCTTGATTTTTCGAAAATCGCTGAAAGCATTGGTATTATTGGGTTAAACACCATTCTGTCGACAAGCCCTGAATGGTGCGCCCGTTACAATTGAATATTGGGTAAATTAAATCCTAGAAAACTCTTTACAAAATCAATCTAAGATTTTCCATTGTTGTTCATGCGGACACGTTTCTCACTCCCTTACGAGCTATGACTTCGTCGTCTCGCTCGTAGTGAGTGAACTCTCCGCACTCACATGAAAAATCTAAGATTATTTAGTAGGTTCCTTAGCTAATGAAATCCCATCTGCCTTTGCACTTAATTCTAGTGATACAAATTCTGAATTCTTAGCCGTGCGAGTATACATGCCAACATTAAGATTAGTAAAGGTAACAGTAGCAGATCCTAATTCAGCTAATTTTTCGCTTGAAATAAAAGGAACTTCACCGTTTGGATTAGGCACTTTAACAGCAACTTTCTCATAACGTAAGCGAGGTAAGACAATCACATATTTCCAACCAGCATGTTCACGGTCATTCCCTTTGTATTCAAACCATTCTTGGACTTCAACTAATTGGTAATCTTTTTCTTCCCAGTTCTTCACTACAATGTCTGTATTTTTTAAACTCATAATTTTACTTCTTTCTATTTTTTCCATTTTGAGAGGAATCCTTTATCTTTTTCCTCTTCTAGTTGATCTAACCGTTCACTAAGAGTGGTTAGCCGTTGTGATAAGGAATGATTCTGTTTCCCAAGTGATTGGATTAATAACAGGCTCTTATTTTGATAAGCTTGAAAATCCTTTCTCAAGTCAGCAATCATTTCTATTGAATCTTGTTCGAGCTGGGTATCAAGGTTACCCCAAACCTGTTTGATAGCTTGATCTAAGTTATTAGTTTTATTAACTAAACGATTTACTTCGATAAACTTAGATACTTCCTCATCAGTAAACACATAAAAGACTTGAGTTGAATAGCGACTCACTTTATGTTTAGCCTTCTTGAAGCTATATCCAGAAAGCTTTTCTATTCGTAAACGCCATTTCTTAATAGTAGATACTGATTTATCTGTTTTACCTGCGATTAATTTGTAATCAATATGTTCTTCCTCCTTTTACTATCTTTAGCTGATATGGTATAATCATGTTGCGTCTTATTGACACAAATACATTATAGCTTCAAAATGACGCATTTGTCAAGACAAATGTGTCGTTTTGAAGCATAAAAGGGGAAAAATGTCGATATTTTCGGATAAATTAACTAAATATAGAAAAGAGCAAGGATTTACTCAACAAGAAATTGCTGATAAAATCGGTATTAATAGAGGATCATATTCAAATTGGGAAAATGGGAAAAGAGAACCGACTCTAGAAAATGTCGTTAAGCTTGCCAAGTTATTTAAAACTACTACAGATGAGTTACTTGGACAGACAATTTATCAAAGAGTAGATCATATTATTTTTTTAGACGACTTTGATGTTAGTAATATTAAAGACTTTACAAAAGAAGATCTTGATAAATTGAAATTTGCAATAATGTTTGAAATAACTACCAGTAAGGTTCAAGCATTAAACTTAAAGGACGATTTAATCATAAAATATAAACTTGATAAAGATGAAAGATATATATTAAATACAATTTTCAACGAAGTTCAAGATGAAATGAATGAATTATTTAATTTCAAATTGCGATAATTATCGTAATAAATTCATAGAAGTAAAATTATGAAAAGGGGAAAAATGGGAATCTACGAAGCGCTAAAAGATGTAGTTAACTTAGCTAATGGCTCAAATGATTTATTACTTCAGAGAGCTGTACTTAATTTGCAAAGTGAGTTTATTATTTTAAAAGATGAAAACAGAGCATTACGAGACAGAATAATTGAACTTGAAAATGATAAATTAGAAAGTGATCAGCTAGAGTTTCATTTTGATTATTATTATCGCCCCAAAGATAATCGTATTTTCTGTAAACAATGTTGGGAATCTGATAGAAAATTATTTACTTTAGAAAGTTCGTCCGACTATGTCATTGGTGGGGCTAACTACTGTAGAAATTGTAAAAATTTTTTTACACTTGGTTACGAAGATTCAATCAAAAGGACGAGTAAGCATTAAAATTGTTTATAACAGGAACATAAATATTCTATGAAATTTAATAATTGGAGGTGTTTATTATAAAAGGAGAAATAACAAAACAACAACTGATAGATGAACTTATGAAATCTATTGAAGGTGAAGAACTTGGAGCCTTCATTGGTGCAGGTTTGTCAATCCCAGCAGGTTATAGTGATTGGAAAAAATTATTGAAAGAGCCTGCTAAGAAAATTGGATTAGACGTAGAGAAAGAATCTGACTTAGTTAATTTAGCACAATATTATTCTAATTCGAGAAATAGATCAGCAATTGATAATTTGATTCGAGAAAGTTTTTCAAAGAAAGCTATTCCAACAACAAATCATAAACTACTTGCTAAATTACCAATAACCACTTATTGGACTACAAATTATGATAAGTTAATAGAAAAATCTTTAGAAGATAATATGAAATTACCTTTCATGAAAACAAAAGATGAACATCTAAGAGCTTTGAATTCAAACTTCGATGTAATAGTTTATAAATTACATGGTGATATTGACTCGCCTGAAGATGCAGTTATCACTAGAAGTGATTACGAGGAATTCGGCTATAAAAAAAGAAAATTATTTAGAGATGTTTTGGAAGGAGACTTGTTAACAAAGACCTTTTTATTCTTGGGCTTTAGCTTCTCTGACCCTAATTTCAATTATGTTATCGGAAAGTTAAGGGTTTTGCTTGATGATAACAATACAAGAAATCACTACTGTATAATAAAAAAAGTTTCACCTTTATCAGATAATTATGCATATGAAAAAGTCAAACAAGAGTTACAAATTGAAGATTTGAATAGATATGGTATTTTGACTTGCTTAGTAGATGAGTATGATGAAATTACGGATATTTTAAAAGAGGTCGTAAATAGATTCTGTAGAAAAACTATATTTATTTCTGGAAGTGCAGAAAATTATCAACCATTTTCAATAGATGGAGGGAGAGAATTTATTCACAAACTTGCTTATAAGCTTATTGAAAATGGTTATCAAATTGTGAACGGTTATGGAAAAGGAATTGGGGAGTTTGTTCTAAATGGAGTTTCAGAGTATTGTCTAGCCAATGGCTTAAAAATAAAAGATAATCTAACCTTAATTCCATTTCCACAACAAAGTTCTTCAGATATTAATCTTGAGGAATTATATGAAAAAAATCGTAATCAAATGATTGAAAATTGTGGTATTGCATTATTCCTATTTGGAAATAAAAAAGATAATGAAATAGCAGAAGGGGTATTAAAAGAATTTGAGATTGCGAATTCACATGGACTAGTTTGTTTACCATTAGGTTATACTGGTGGAGCGTCTAAGTATATTTTTGATAATAATAAACCAAATAAGCAGGAAGAGGATATTTGTATTGCTTTTAATGATATTAATGTATACCAGGAAGAGAAACTGGATGATACTATAGATTATATAATCAAGATAATTAATAATTTAAATAATGGAGGAAGATAAATGTCAAAGAGACAAGTATTTTTTAGCTTTAGTTACAAAAATGATAATTGGAGAGCTTCCCAAGTAAGGAATATGGGAAAGGTGGAACAAAATTCTACTTTTTCAGATAATGAGTGGGAAGAAGTTAAAGAAAAGTCAGATGATAAAATAAAAGAGTGGATTGATAATCAGCTTAGAAAGCGATCATGTTTAGTAGTTTTAATAGGTCAAAATACAGCAAATAGAAAATGGATAAATTATGAAATAAAAAAAGCTTATGAATTAGATAAGGGAATTGTGGGTATTTACATAAATAAACTAGAAAATTCAGTTGGGAAACAAGATCAAAGAGGGGAAAATCCATTTGATTATTTAAAACTAAGAAATCAAAAGATTTCTAAGTATGTTAAGTGTTTTGAATCAAAATATGTTACTAGTAGATTTGTTTATGGTGATATAAAAGACAATATTGAGGAATTAATTGAGTACGGTATTACTCATAAGCCATCAAGTTGGAAATAAATAACGAAGGTATGATATATACAAATTTGAATTCTATTGCTCACTAATTTTCGAGTTTTATTAAGGGAGGACATAAAAATTGTTTGTAATTGAGTTAGCTGTTGTTTTAGACAAGAGTAAAGAAAATTATACTGAAAAGTTTGATCTTGTAGCACTGCCATATATTCCAAGGAAAGAAGAAAAACTTCTATGGAACGGACAGTTGTATAAGGTATTAGATGTTATGTATGGATTTGAAACAAATGAAGAAGATTATGATTGTTCTGTTAACCCTGAAATACAAACCTCAATAGTTTCAAGTCTTACTTGTAAACTTTGGATAGAAGAAGTTAATTGATAAAATGAATATCTCATCGTAATTTGAAATGAGAAATAATCAAAATATAAAAAGTTTGAAATAACTTTGATGGATAACAACACCCTGTGTTTTTATTAGATGTTTTTTGAGAATAACATTCAGGTTGTTTTTAAAATAGTTACTCTAAAATAACTAAAATTTTAAAATCACTTAGTTTTTAAGTTGATTTCCAAAACTCAAACCTTGTTAAATTAAGTTTTGTTTACTTTTAAAAGTGCTTGGTAGCACTCAAAATCCAGTGTCCTCACGGACGTGCCGGTTCGACCCCGGCCGCCGGTATACTATTAAAGACAAGGTCTAGAAACCTTGTCTTTTTTGTTTTGTTATGAGAGTTTCAGTCCGTTTCGCTCCGAAGATGCGAAACAAATAAACCACCCGCTATGCGGGTGCGCATAGAAAGTTATACTCCCCAAAAACTCCAAACGCGCTACAATATAGGTGTTCAAGCCAATTGTAAAGCGAAAGGAGTAAAAATATGGCGCAAAAGGCACATAGTTTATCACACACAAAGTGGCTGTGTAAATATCACATTGTGTTCACCCCTAAGTATAGACGAAAAGTAATCTATAATCAATACTGAGGCAGTTTGGGAGAAATTTTTCAAAGATTATGTAGCTCTGAAGGTGTGGAAATAATAGAAGGACATCTGATGCCAGATCACGTACACATGTTAGTAAGCATTCCCCCCAGAATAAGTGTTTCAAGTTTTATGGGCTATTTAAAAGGTAAGAGTGCACTTATGATGTTCGACAAACACGCCAATTTGAAATACAAATTTGGTAATCAACATTTTTGTGCAGAAGGCTATTATGTTAGTAGGTTGGATTAATTGAGTGTCAAAGAATATGAGAATCCCTTTAGGGATAATAGTAAGTAATATAAATGCCTCTTTGAGAGGCCGGTGACGAGTCAAAAGCAATGAGGTTTGAACAAAGTGAAAGCTAGCGTCTTTAGGCGCTGGCTAGTTATTTGGGCTTATAGCCCTGGACCAAACCACCCGTTTGACGGGTGGTTATGATTTTATAGAAAATTATAAAAGTAAATTAATTCAAAAAAGCGAGACTCCATATAATAATGATAACTCCAATTACAAAAAATAGGAGTCCAATTGTGAATTTCTTTTTATATTTAATAATCAACTGTTGTTGATTATTAGTTAAATTACTTGGATAAGATCTACGACCGAGTAAATAAAGAAGTAGCCCACTGGAATTGTTTCCAGTGCTAGCAAATAATGCCCAAAAATTAGGATGTTTGAATCCTCTACTTGCTGCATCAATATTGATGATTTTATAAAGATGAACCTCTAAATATACACCTCCAACTAAGAAAAATGCAAGACCGAAAGTTATAAAAATAGAAAAATAATTAGCCATACGATCACCTTAAATCCTTTTAACAATCTGGTATAAAAGAAATGCAGTAGCAAGTGTTACTAAAGTAAATGTTCCTGTAATAAATATTATGTTAGTTTCAAAAAAGGTAGCTAATATCATCAAAATTAAAAAAATAAAAATCAATAGAAAAATAGACAATATTAATTTTTTATTACTTTTAACAATATTTGTGCTTTCCTCAATATGTTGTATCATTTCTATATCCTCCTTCAACAACTCATCTAGACTGATATGGTATAAATCAGATAAGATAATAATACTAATAACATCAGGATAGGATTTTCCATTTTCCCAATTTGAGATGGTTTGTCTAGAGACTTGCATTAGTTCTGAGACTTTTTCTTGAGTTAAATGATTATCATTTCTTGCTGATTTTAGTTTTTTTCCAATATCCACTTTTAACCTCCCTTGTTAATTTGATCTTCCCATAAATTGGTAGTGCTGTCCATATAAATTTTTTTACAATAGGTATTATCTTTGTCAAAGTTCTTTGACATCCTATAAAAACACTGCTTTTTATTAAAATGTTTTTATTAATTATATCAGTATCACCTACTAAATTGAGCTACCTGTAAAATGAAAAGATATTCCTAAATACTTTTTTAAAATACATACTTATATTAGTTGAGAAAATTTTTTAAATTTATAAGACAAATTATTTTACAACAGGGCACATTTAAAAAACCAAGTTGTTTAAAAGACTTTTTAAGATCAATGGATTTTGGATGACGTTTTGTTGTAGGGACTGCATTCGTAATAATGACTAAAATATCAAGCTCTTTATTAATCGATTCAATTAACTCTAAAAACGCATCAGTTATTTTTGAAGTAGCAAGTGCTTTGGAAGATAGTAAATCTTTGACATAGTGTTCCTCGTCTTCTAATTTTAAAATTGAAGTTATGTAAACTGTATTGATATGTTATCATATAATTTCAACGAAATAATAATACTTAATTAGTTTTGTTCATATTAGATATACCTTTATTTACTACATCTTTCTCCATATTTTGTTATACTATAATAAAAGCGGTTACAGGAGAAGGCTTATGGAAATTAAAGAAATTATGGCTATCATTGAAGACATGAAAGTCGGTGTCTTTGCTACTGTTGATAAGGATGGAAAACCACATGCAAGGCATGCTCATATTGTTGCTGCTAATGAGGAAGGGATATTCTTTATGACTAGTCCGAAAACACATTTTTACCAGCAATTAACGGGAGATGACCGTATTGCTTTAACGACTATGGTTGAGGATGGTTACTTGACACAGGTGGTTCGTGTTGAAGGAAAAGCTCGTCCGGTTAATAATGAAGAGTTACGCACTATCTTTGCTAACAACCCTTACTACAATTTCATCTATACTGATGAAGAGAGTAATAGCATGCAAGCATTCCAAATCTATGATGGTGAAGGTTTCTACCACAGTATGACGCAGGGCCATAAGTATGTCTTCTCAATTGGCACGACAAAAGATGTCTATGTTAAATCACTATCATAAGAGCATTCGATTCACTTAAGACAAAACAGAAGGCAAGGTTTCTATTCTTGCCTTTTCTATTTATGGAGGACAAATGACAATTACAGTTCAACCTTACACAGCATCTTGGGCAAAGGACTATCTGCTAGAGGAAGCAAAAATTAAAAGCATTCTGAGTGATAAGCTACTTGCATGTCATCATATTGGTAGTACTTCTGTCGCTGGGCAGGCCGCAAAGCCAATTATTGATATCATGCCCGTCGTAAACGATATTTCTGAAGTGGATCAGCTCATTCCTGATTTTGAAGCCATTGGCTATGAGTCATTAGGGGAGAATGGGATACCTGGCAGAAGGTTTCTTCGCAAGGGTGGTGATTTGCGGACACATCATATTCACGTATTTGACGAATCGAATCAGAATGATATACAGCGCCACTTAGCCGTTAGAGACTATCTAAGAAGTCATCCAAGTATCTGTAAGGACTACGGTGCCCTAAAAAGTAAGCTCGCCAAGCAATTCCCCAATGATATTGATGGTTATTGTGATGGCAAGGATGCCTTTGTTAAACAAATGGAAGCAGATGCCATAAAGTGGTATGAAAACCAGAGTAACAAAAACTAAAAACGGCAAGGAGATAAATTTGTCGATTAATATTGAAAATTATAAAGCTTATTTACAAGAACCTTGGGGTAAAATACAGTATGACATTTTATTTGCCCAACTAGAACATATTCAAGATAAGACCATTCTTGATTTTGGTGCAGGTTTAGGCATGACCAGTAATTTTTTATCACAAAAGAATCAAGTCCTTGCTATTGAACCAAATCAAGATATGTTAGAACCTGATAAAGAAGCAGATTATCAAAAAATATTAGGTAGTCTAGATGCTTTGAAGACTTTGGTAAACAATTCTTTTGATGTCCTTATTTGCCACAATGTCATGGAATACATTGAACCAAAAGAGAGACAAGACTATTTCTATCAGTTCAAACGTGTTTTAAAGCCACAAGGGCTATTATCGATCGTCAAGCATAACCAGGTTGGCAAACTGATGCAAACGGTAGTTCTAGAAAATGATGTTTCAAAAGCTCTGCAATTACTCAAAGGAGAAGAGTTTGAGAGCGTCTCTTTTGCGCAAGGGTGGACATACAGCATTGAGGATTTGTTGGAGTTGTCGGGGATGCGTCTTGAAAAGTATCAGGGGATGCGCACTTTTTACAGTTTGCAGGCCAACGACTTGAAGTCGGGTCAGGATTGGTTGGAGCAGATGACAAAGCTTGAACTTGCGGTCTGTGACTTGCAGCCATATAAAGATATCAGTTTCTTGCAGCATGTCTGGTTGGTCAATGATAAAGGGGAATAAGGGTCAGATTAGTTTCGCAATTATGAGTTGCTTGATGCAACAATAAAGTTCTTTAAATAACGTTCATTGAATGGTATGATAATTAAAAAAGCGATGGTAGGGAATTGTATGAAACCTAAATTTTCGACACAATTAGTTAAACTAAGAAAAGAGCAAGGCATGTCACAAGATGAACTTGCTGAGAAGCTATTTATTACGAGACAAGCCATCTCCAAATGAGAGCGTGGGGAAACAACACCTGATTTGGCCAAGATAGAGCAAATTGCTGAGGTTTTTGGAGTTACCACAGAGTTTCTGCTTTTTGGACGTAATTTTGAGGATGACTGGGGATTAAATCACATAACTACTGAAGAGGCTTCAGGAGAGAAAAATGATCATGTTAGTGAATGGCTATCACTTTTTAAATCCCATTGGTGGTTGTTATTTCCATTGAGTGGTTTGCTGTTTGCCTTGATTGATCATTTAGGAAAATTATTAAAATAAGAAGGAGCCTTGAAAACTATTTCTAGGGCTTTTTGATTATAGAGGAATAGCTTACACTAGGCAAAGATGCTATAATAATAGTAATTTGACGAAAGGAGGCAATAGTATGAGAACAACTAACATCGGAGGTTTGCTTTTAGTTTAACCTCCCAAGGAGATTCAGGTGAAAGCATATTTAAAAGAAAATCAAGAGCGTTGGGATCGCGTTTCTAGTCGACAGGGAAATCCTTATACCATTCCTTATAGTCATGACGAATTGCAGCGCTTAAAAGATCAACCACTAGAAGTGGCTCTGACAGTTGGCAAAGTAGTACCACAAGCTTGGTTTGACAGGTGCCCAGGGAATAATCTACTTGGTTTGGCCTGTGGGGGCGGACAGCAAGGACCAGTATTTGCCATGCATGGCTATCAAACAACTATCATGGATTTTTCAGAATCACAATTAGCAAAAGATAGAGAAGTAGCAAATCGAGAAGGTTTTCAAATCAATACTATTCAAGCTGATATGACAAAACCATTTCCGTTTGAGGATGATAGTTTTGATATTGTTTTCTGTCCAGTTTCAAATGTCTATATTGAAGACTTAGATATGATGTACCATGAAGCTTACCGTGTACTTAGAAAAGGTGGCTTACTAATGATAGGCTATATGAATCCCTGGATTTATATGTATGATGGCGATGAGGTTTGGGACCAACCGGAAAAAGAATTAGTATTGAAGTACAAGATTCCATTTAATTCAAGACAGTTAGAAGAAGCTGGTGAACTAACAATTGACCCAGAGTTTGGCTATGAGTTTAGTCATACTTTGGAAGAACAAATACGAGGTCAATTGAAAAATGGCTTTGCTATGATTGACTTTTACGAATCTAAAGATAGTCGAAATCGTTTAAGTCAGTTTGGCTCAGATTATCTAGCCAATCTATCTATTAAATTATAGGAGAGTCATATGCAAAATAGTAGCATTGAAAAATATTGGAAAAAGTTTAAGTCTGAAAATAATATAGATACTGACAACTATGAAGCTTGGCAATTTGGCTTTGATGCTGACTTATTAGGTAATTTAGTTCTGGAAGGCAAAAAAACAGCAACTGCAAGTGCTTTTGACTTATATGATATTGCTAAGGAAGAATTGCCTAAAGTGGGAGAATATAACATTATCTTAAATGCACAAAATGAGCCACTTTGTATCACTAAAACAACAAAGGTATATGTCGTACCATTTGACCAAGTTAGTGCCAATCATGCCTATAAAGAAGGCGAAAATGACAGAACACTTGACTCTTGGAGAAAAGGACATGAAGCATTTTTTAAAAACGAGTTTAAAGCATATAACATTGCATTCACCAATCAAATAGACGTCGTCTGTGAAGAATTTGAAGTGGTTTATAAATCATCTTTCTAAAACCTTTTATTTTTGAAAACATCACAACTAAAAAAAGCCATGTGGCTTTTTTTAGTTTACTTCTAATTTGTAGTAAGCTTTATTGTCAATGTTAGCTCCGATACTTGAGGCATAAATCCATTTTTTGCCTTCTAATTCTTTGAAGTTTTCAGATTTTCCGGTTAAGATAATTCCGGAAAAGGTTAGTTGCTCGCCATTTTGTGTATTTTGAAATTCTTTCACATAATTATCTAAATCTGAATAAACATCAACGTTATTAATGATTACTTTTGATCCTTCCTTGGAAACTAATTTCAGATTTTTCAGGAAATGTTGCGGATTATCTAATACTTCAGGGTTCGTTCCAAATTGATACGAAGTCGCCCAAGTGGAGGTATCAAGTGTTGTTTTACTACCAATCCATAACCAGTTTTTCTTCAGATTCTTTGGTAACATAGTTTTTAGTTCTTTATAGGTATAAGGTTTATCAAAAGTAATCGCCATTTCAATTAGTTGGTTTGGCATGTTAGTAACATAAGGAAGATCATGCGAAGGACTTGATTTTACTTCTCCATTCTCAAACTTGACATTGGTATTGAAAAATTGAGGAACTTTTTGGCGTGTGCCACGATCAAATAAGTAGCTGTTGGCTGAGGATTCTTCAGCACTTGATTCAAAAGTTCCCGATAAACTATAATTAGCTTCGAAAGGAGAATAAGAAATGGGAATCCCATCAATATCCTTAAATCGGTCTGCATGAACTTTGCCGGTGAATTGTCCGCTTGGGTAGTAATAAAGGCTATCATAAGAAATATTAGGGTAGGCTATTTCTGAAAGTTGTTGAAAATGATGATATACTTTTTGACCGTTTTTAGCAGTTAGGGAACTTAATCCTTTGAAACAGATAAGAATCAGGAGTAAGCATGCTAATAGGCTAAATAGAACTGTTTTTAAAAGGGTTAGTCGTTTTCTTTTTATAGCTAATTTTGCAAGAGGATCATTGTAATTTTTGGGGGTCATCATAAATTCCTTTCTTTTCTAAAATTTTTTTCAAAACTTTCCTTGAACGCATCAATTGAATTTTTATCGCACTTTGTGACTGGCCCGTTATGTGTGAGATTTCTTTTATTGAAAAATTTTGAAAATAGTATAAGTCTAAAAGATATTGTTGCTTCTTTTTTAATCGGCAAATGGCTTCATAAAGGTCATCATAGTTGTCACTATCATAAGTGTTCAGAGTATCTTTTGTAAAAAATTCTTTTTGTAAGATATCGTAATAGTGTTTATCACGTCGATAACTATCAATATACCGTCGAATAGCTGTGCGGTACATCCAAGCACGCATCTTTTCTAGAGGAAGTGAAAGATTTAATTCTAAGATTTGTACAAATACATCCTGTACAACATCCTGAGCTTGACTGGGTTTGACACCAGATTTAATCAGATAGGCAATAATTTGATGTGAAATAGCAAGCAACTCTTGTTCATACTTATCTAAAATGATTATCCTTCCTCCTTTCAAAATGATCTATTCTATTCTTCACTAGTATAACGAATGGAAACCAGGTTTGGTTACAGTTTTTTTAAATAGTTACAAATTATTGCTAATTTGCCTTTAGATAATGATCAAATTTTTAATTGTTCGGCTACTATTAGTGTAATTATTGTATAATGAGGTATAGACAAAGCGAGGATAACCATGAAAAAAATAGATCTATTTAATGAAGTTGTTCGGATTATGGCTGAGGATTCTTCCACCATGAAGGATATCAAAGGGACTGATCCTGAGCAGTTTAGAGGTAACATCAGTGAGGCTATGCCCGAGGAAGACTTTTATTATTTAGTTCGTTCTTACTTAGCTTCTTTTGGTGTGATTAGTCATGTCAGCTTCAATAAAAAGCAAAGCCATTGGCCATTATTGCGACTACGCAAAACTGGAAATCACTTGTATGTCTTGGCTGCTGAAGCAGGCTCTAATTTATCAAAAGGTGATGAAATTGTTGTCATTGACGACATAACCATTGCTGATTTTTATCAGGGGCACCAAGAATTCTTCGTTAGTTCTACTGAGGAACGTCAGGCTCTGGACTGGGGCTATTTTGTCCGCGTAGCTAAGACCTTGTCTGTTAAACGTCAAGGCAAAATCTTAGAAACAACTTTCAATTCCAGCACAGCCATTGTGCCTAAAGAAGCTTTTGAAAGCAAGTGGTTAAATCAGGACACCTTTTATATGCGACTGGATAATTTCTTTATGGAAAAGGAGATCTCTGAATTATATGCTAGCTGTCAGGAGGCTTTGAGCGAGACACAAAATCTGATCATAGATGTTCGGACTAACCAGGGTGGCGCTGATTCTCTTTATTTTCCGCTGTTTGAATACACTTTGCCCCCAGAGCAGGGCTTCAAGGACATTGATAGTTTTGACGATTATCATATGGAGATTTTGTATACACCGTTTAATGTGCAAGCGCGTCTGAGTGACTTTCAAGAGCAGTTAGAAAATCCTGATATCAGTGCCGAGTCCCGTCAGATGATTGCTGAGTTTATACAAGAATTGGAAGCAAATGCTGATAAAGGCTATGTGGAATACCCAGGCGACTTGTCCGAGTTCTTACCTGAAGTTAAAGGTAAAAAGGAGAGCCCACAGCAGATTTACATTTTGACAGATGTCTATTGTGGCTCGTCAGGTGAATCCTTTGTTGAAATCATGAAACTAATGCCTAAGGTAACCGTTCTTGGCCGGCCAACACTAGGTATTTTAGACTACTCCAATTGTTGTTCAGTTGATTTTGGTGACTATACCTTAACCTATCCAACATCACGCAGTCAATCCCTAGATGCTGGCAAAGGGATGACAGACAAAGGGGTTGTCCCAGATATCCTTATCCCATGGACCAAAGAACATCTGGACGAAGATGTGGATTTGAAGGTTGTCATGGAAATGGTAGAAAAAAGCTAAGGCAGTTATTAATATGAGCAGACATTAGCTGTAGAGAAAGAAATCAAGGCTAATTATCCCACCTACAACTGGGAAGTTAAAAACGAGGTTTATATGCACGTGCATACTCTGGATGCTGAACCTTATCTGGATGCGCGTGATGCCATTTCCAAATTCCCTGAACGGTGCACAGCTATTGCCGCAAGGCTAGATGATGAGGGAGAATTAGAACTCTTTTTACCTTTTGGAGAAGAGGTCTTATTGAATTTTAGGATTTCTCCGACGCCCTTTTATCAGGAACATCCTGGCCGGATGGTTGATTCAATGGCCTCGCTTGGTGATTAGTGATTAACCCTATTGTTTATAGTTGTATAGGGGATGTGCTCAGGTTGTAGATATTATAATTATTAGAAATAAGTGACTGGGTAAGATGCCATATTTTGTATCATTCTAAAAAATTTAGCATATTGTGAATTTTATGGTTAAATTATTGGTGTAAATATACTTTTTACTTTATAATAGTAATGTTAAAGTATATTTAGAGGGTGGGATAGTCGATGACGCTTCCAATATTTTTGGAATTGGTTGAAATAAAGGCAAAAACAGCCAGTGTTTTACCATTTCTAATTGGTCTTCTCTTTAGCTATTATTACTATGATTCCGTACATCCACTGCTGATTATCTTATTTTTTATAGCTATGTTTGTTTTCAATATGTTTGTTGACATGTGGGATAACTACAATGATTATAAAAATGCACATAATTTAGCTTATCAGAAGGATACGAATATCATTGGTCGCGAAAACTTATCAATCCGCACTATTGAAAAATTGATGGCCCTATTCCTTGCAATAGCAGCAGGAATAGGTCTTCTGTTGATTTATATTGTTGGATGGCCACTATTGCTGTTAGGCATTTTTTGTTTTTCAGTAGGTGTTTTCTATTCATTTGGACCTAGGCCGCTGTCTAGTTTACCTTTGGGTGAATTTTTCTCAGGCTTTACAATGGGGTTTATGATTAGTTTGATTTGTGTTTATTTAAACACTTATGAAACATTTACTTGGGATATGAAAACCTTGGGAATGATTTTCTTCATTGCCTTACCCAATACATTATGGATAGCTAATTTAATGTTAGCCAATAATTTGTGTGATAAGGAAGAAGATGAAAGTAATCACCGTTATACCTTGGTTCACTATATTGGTATAAATGGCGGCTTATTACTTTTTAGTTTGGCTAATGGCTTAGCGTTAATAGCAATTGTTGGAGAAGTTTTACTAGGACTTGCGCCAATTACGGTTTTATTAACTTTGTTACTGATACCTTTTATCTACAAACAAAGCAAGTTACTCTGGCAAAAACAAGTTAAACAAGAGACATTTATTTGTGCAGTAAGAATTTTGGCCTTGGGTTCTGCGACTCAAGTCATCACTTACTTATTAGGAATTATTTTTTAGAGGGAGCATTTTTATGCAAGAAGTTTTAGTATTAGGTGCCGGTTATGCAGGGTTAAAAGCTGTACGTAACCTACAAAAGCAAGCTGGTGATTTCCATATTACCTTAGTTGATCGTAATGATTATCATTATGAAGCTACAGAGTTACATGAAGTCGCTGCTGGTTCACAACCAAAAGAAAAGATTAGTTTTCCAATTAAAGAAGTTATTGATGAGAAGAAAGTAACTTTCATTCAAGACAGTGTTGTTAAGGTTTATCCAGAGGCAAATACAGTTGAATTGGAAAAGTCTGGTACATTACATTATGATTATGTTGTTGTAGCTTTAGGTTTTCGTTCAGAAACTTTTGGAATTGCTGGTGCTGAAGAAAATGCGCTTCAAATGGTTGATATTAATACAGCTGATAATATTCACCGTCATATCATTAAAATGATGGAAAAATACCGTGAAACTCAAGATAAAAATTACTTGCGTCTCCTTGTTTGTGGTGCTGGTTTTACAGGTATTGAATTAGCAGGTGCGCTTGTTGATGAGAAAAAACGTTATGCTGAAATTGCTGGCGTGACTGCTGATCAAATTGAAATTATTTGTGTCGAGGCAGCAACACGTATTCTTCCAATGTTTGATGATGAACTAGCTAATCATGGCCTCGAATTAATTAAAAAACTAGGTGTTAACTTAATGCTTGGTTCAATGATTAAAGAAATTAAACCAGGTGAAGTTATTTATGTGACTAGCCCTGAAGAAAATGCGGAACGTTTATCTATTGCGGCAGAAACAATCATCTGGACAACAGGTGTAAGTGGTAGCAAAGTTATGGGTGAGTCTGGATTTGCAGAACGTCGAGGACGTGTTGTGATCAATGCTGACTTGCGTGATCCAAAATATGACAATGTGTATATCATTGGAGATGTCTCAGCATTAATTGACCCATCAAATAATCGTCCGTATCCAACAACTGCTCAAATTGCAACGCAAATGGGTGCATTTACAGCAGCTAATATTGTTCGCCAATTAAAAGGTGAAGCAACAAAAGATTTTTCTTATGACTCAAAAGGAACAGTTGCTTCAGTTGGTAATACCCATGCTTTTGGTGTGGTTGGTAAATCAATAAAAGTTAAAGGATATCCTGCTTCATTTATTAAAAAAGCAATTATGAACAAGTCACTTGTTGATATGGGTGGATTGAAAGAGCTCTTGGCTAAGGGACGTTTCGATTTATACCATTAAGATACTAACTATTGTTTTATTACTAGTCTTCCTTCTTGTTTTAATTAAGGAAGGTATTTATACAAATCGGAGGATTTTTTATGACTATTGAAACACTTGCACGTTTTCAATTTGCCATGACAACAATTTTTCACTTCTTCTTTGTTCCCTTTACAATTGGAACGTGTTTTGTTGTCGCAATTATGGAGACCTGCTATGTTGTCACCAAAAATGAGGAATACAAAAAGATGACAAAATTCTGGGGCAATATTATGCTCTTGAGTTTTGCGGTCGGAGTTGTTACAGGTATTATCCAGGAATTCCAATTTGGGATGAACTGGTCAGACTATTCTCGTTTCGTTGGGGATATCTTTGGAGCACCTTTAGCTATTGAAGCCTTACTTGCATTCTTTATGGAATCAACCTTCTTAGGTTTATGGATGTTTACTTGGGACAATAAAAAAATCAGTAAGAAAATGCATGCTGCTTTTATCTGGCTAGTTGTTTTTGGTTCATTGATGTCAGCGATGTGGATTCTGATTGCTAACTCCTTCATGCAACATCCAGTTGGCTATGAAGTTGTTAATGGACGTGCGCAGATGACTGATTTCTTTGCACTTGTGAAGAATCACCAGTTTATCTATGAATTTTCTCATGTTATTACAGGTGCAATCACTATGGGTGGTACTGTAATTGCTGGTATGGCTGCTTTCAGATTGTTGAAGAAAGACAGTTTATCAGAATCGACTCAAAAAATTTATCAAAAATCATTACGTCTAGGTTTACTTGTTACCTTAATCGGATCAATTTCTGTTATGGGTGCAGGTGACTTTCAAATGAAAGCTTTGTTAAACGACCAACCAATGAAATTTGCAGCTATGGAAGGTGATTACGAAGATTCTGGTGATCCTGCTGCGTGGACAGTTGTTGCATGGGCTAACGAAGCAAAAAAAGAACAAGTTTTCGGTATTAAAATCCCATATATGCTAAGTATCCTTTCCTATGGTAAACCTTCTGGTTCAGTTAAGGGTATGGATACAGCTAATAAAGAATTAGTGGCTAAATATGGTAAAGATAATTATTATCCTATGGTAAACCTCTTATTTTACGGTTTCCGTACAATGGCAGCATTTGGAACATTGATGCTAGGAGTATCTGTTCTTGGACTATTCCTAACACGTAAGAAAAATCCAATCCTGTTTAAACAAAAATGGATGCTTTGGATTGTTGCACTTACTACGGTTGCACCATTCTTATCAAATACTTTTGGTTGGATTATAACAGAACAAGGTCGTTACCCTTGGACAGTCTATGGCTTATTTAAAATCAAAGATAGTGTATCACCAAATGTTTCTGTGGCGTCACTATTTGTTTCAAATACTGTTTACTTCTTACTATTCAGTGGATTAGGTGCTATGATGGTTTACCTTGTTATCCGTGAATTGAAAAAAGGTCCAGAGTTTGAAGAAGAGCAGTTATTAACAATGTCACATACACTTGTTGATCCATTTGAGAAAGGAGCATACTAATGAGCGGTTTACAAATTTTTTGGTTCTTCCTTATTGGGGTACTCTTCTCAGGTTTCTTCTTTTTAGAAGGTTTTGACTTTGGGGTAGGAATGGCAGTTCAAACACTTGCTCATAATGAGGAAGAAAAAGACCAGATCGTGTCAACTATTGGCCCAGTTTGGGATGGTAATGAAGTTTGGTTGTTAACTGGTGGTGGTGCCATGTTTGCCTCATTCCCCTATTGGTATGCATCACTATTTAGTGGTTATTACTTAATCTTGTTAACTATTTTATTTGGTTTGATTATTCGTGGTGTTTCCTTTGAATTCAGACACAATGTGCCAAAATCTCAAAAACAAATTTGGAATTGGACCTTATCTATTGGCTCTGCCATTGTTCCATTTTTCTTTGGCGTCATGTTTATTAGTCTTGTGCAAGGAATGCCTTTAGATGCTAAGGCTAATATGACAGCTCAATTTGGAGATTACTTCAATATCTTCTCTCTTGTTGGTGGGGTAGCGATGCTCTTGCTATCATACTTACATGGTCTTAACTACATTGCTTTGAAGACTGAAGGTCCAGTTAGAGATCGAGCTAATAACTTTGCTCAGTTGCTTTACTATGTACTTTACCTTGGTTTAGCAGCCTTTGCTATCCTATTGTTCTTCCAAACAGACTTCTTTAGTCATCATACGGTAGCGACCGTTCTCTTGGTCTTGTTGATTGTTGCTTTAACAGTTTTTGCTCACGTTTCAAGTTTCAAAAAAGCTGAAATGCAAGCCTTCATTGCTAGTGGATTGACATTGGTAGCTGTTGTTGCCTTACTATTCCAAGGGTTGTTCCCGCGTGTTATGATTAGTTCAATCAGTTCGAAATATGATTTATTAATTCAAAATGCTTCATCATCACCTTATACATTGAAAGTGATGTCCTTTGTAGCTATTGGATTAGTACCATTTGTACTTGCATACACTGCTTGGGCATATTATATCTTTAGAAAACGTATTACATTGCCAGTTATTGTAACGGGGGAAAATAATGCTTGATAAAGCGGTAATGCGCTTGTCTGGTATTCATAAACTATTAGGATTGCTTGCGGGATTGGATTTCCTTCAAGCAATCTTTATTATAGGACAAGCCTATTTTTTAAGTAGTGTAATTACAGGCCTTTGGCAAGGACATCCTTTAAAAGCACAACTTTTGTCAATTATCTTATTTTTAATGTCTTATTTGGGTCGTCATGTCATTAATTATGTTAAAGATGACAGTTTGGACAAGTTTTCAGCAAAACATGCTAAGGAAATTAGAACGCAATTACTTGAAAAAGTTTTTGAATTAGGACCAAGTGTTGTTCAAGAGCAAGGGTCTGGAAATATGATTACCATGGCTTTAGATGGTGTTTCCTTAGTTGAAAACTATTTGCATCTTGTGCTTAACAAGATGATGAATATGACTGTGATTCCCATTATCATTTTAGCTTTTATCTATTACCTTGATATTGATTCAGGAATCATTTTAACCTTGGTATTTCCCTTGATTATTATTTTTATGATTATTTTGGGATTAGCAGCCAAGGCAAAAGCTGATCGCCAATATGCATCATATCAGATACTTTCGAATCACTTTTTAGATTCATTACGAGGAATTGACACATTAAAATTCTTTGGACTAAGCAAACGCTATGCCAAAAGTATTTATTCGACTAGTGAAACATTTCGAAAATCAACTATGTCGGCTTTACGAATTGGTATTTTATCAACCTTTGCATTGGATTTCTTCACGACTTTATCCATTGCAATTGTTGCTGTTTTTCTAGGCTTGCGTCTGATTAATCAAGAGATTTTTCTCTTTCCAGCCTTAACTGTTTTGATATTATCACCAGAATATTTTACACCTGTTCGAGATTTTTCAAGTGATTATCATGCGACCTTGGATGGTAAAAATGCTTTTCAAGCGATTCAAACAATCTTAACTAAAGAAAGTTTTAAAAAAGAACAGGTCCCACTTGCTAAATGGTCTGAAACAAGTCAACTGGTTTTAGATGATATTACCTTAGCATATGATAACAAGGACTTTATGAGGATTCCTCAATTACATTTATCTGGCTTCCAAAAAATTGGAATCATTGGTATGAGTGGCTCTGGCAAGTCAAGTTTGATTAATTTACTCAGTGGATTTTTAGCGCCAAGCCAAGGGCAGTTTGATTTAGATGGTCAAAAGCTTGCCAATATGGATCAGGATGATTGGAAGAAGCAGATGCTGTATATTCCCCAAAATCCTTATGTGTTTGAGATGTCACTTCGTGATAATTTGACTTTTTACACGCCAAATGCTAGTCAAGAGGACATCAATCAAGCGATTTCCGTGGTTGGTTTGGAAGAGTTGGTTACTGAGTTGCCTCAAGGTTTGGAAACTAAAATTGGTAATGGCGCAAGGCCTTTAAGTGGTGGACAAGCGCAGCGGATTGCTTTAGCGCGTGCTTTTCTAGATAAGGATAGAGGCATTATGCTTTTAGATGAGCCAAGTGCCCATTTGGATATTGAAACAGAGTTAGAGTTAAAAGAAAAAATGATTCCTTTGATGGCCAATCGTTTAGTTTTCTTTGCCACTCATCGTCTTCACTGGTTACAGCATATGGATCATATTTTGGTTATGGATCAAGGTAAGATTGTTGAAATGGGGCCTTACCCAGAGTTGATGGCTAAAAAAGGTCACTTATATAAATTGCAACATGCTATGGGAGGTTTTGATGACTAAAATACCTATTATTCAAGCCTTGGCAAGAGATACATGGGTCAAACCGTTTTTCAAACGTTATAAAAAATCATTGATGCTAGCTCTGTTTCTCGGTTTCCTCACTTTCTTTGCGGCCAGTGCCTTGATGTTTAATTCAGGCTACCTTATCAGTAAATCAGCTTCCTTACCAAGTAACATCCTTCTTGTTTATATTCCAATTGTTTTGACACGTGCCTTTGGAATTGGTCGTCCGATTTTTCGTTATATTGAGCGACTAACCAGTCATAACTGGGTTCTGAAGATGACGTCAAAGCTTCGCTTGAAATTATATGAAACTCTAGAAGAAGATGCAATTTTTCTCAGAAAGAATTATCGACTCGGAGATATCATGGGGCTCTTAGCTGAAGATATTAATCATATTCAGAATTTGTATCTACGGACTATTTTTCCAACGATCATTGCATGGGTGCTTTATGTCTTTTTGATTGTCGGGTTAGGCTATTTTAATGCTTTGTTTGCCCTCTTTGTTCTAATTTACTTAGGAGTTTTGGTCTTTCTTTTTCCTCTCTGGTCTGTCCTTGTAAATGGTGTCAGACAGGAACGGGAAAAACAATTGAAAAACCAATTGTATACGGACTTAACTGATAATGTTTTAGGGATTTCAGATTGGATTTTTAGTCAACGTGGCCAAGAGTATGTAGCCTTACATGCTACATCTGAAGCAGAACTGGCTACTGTTCAAGCTGAGATGAATCGATTTAACAATAAACGCAATTTTATTTTCCAACTGGCCTTTGCGATTTTAGCTGTTGTCACTTTGGTTTGGGCATCTTATCAATTTCCAGGTAAACATGGTGGAGCAGCTAACTGGATTGCGGCTTTTGTATTGTCTGTATTCCCGCTGATTGATGCTTTTGCAGGTTTATCATCTGCTAGTCAGGAATCTACTAGTTATGCCGATTCCGTAAATCGCTTAAATGATTTACCACAAATCTCTGCAGTTGAGATGAGTAATGACTTACCGACGGCCCCTTTTGATCTGAAGATAGCTGGCTTGAATTTCAATTATGCTGATTCTAACAAACTAGTCTTAGCCAATATTAATTTAGAGATAAAGGCAGGACAACGGTTAGCCATTCTTGGAAAGAGTGGTTCAGGAAAGAGTACTTTAGCAAGTTTATTACGTGGAGACTTGCAAGCTAGTTCAGGAACAATTACCTTATCTGGAATACCAGTTGCTAGCTTAGGTGAGAAAGTCTCAGATTACATTGGTGTTATTCAACAAGCACCCTATCTCTTTAATACTTCCCTCTTGAACAATATCCGTTTGGGTAATCATGAGGCTAGTGAAGAAGATGTTTGGGATGTGCTAGCAAAAGTTGGTTTAAAAGCAATGGTTTCAGCCTTGCCAAATGGTATCCATACCATGGTTGATGAAGCCGGTCTTCGTTTTTCAGGTGGTGAAAGACACAGAATAGCCTTGGCTCGTATTCTCTTGCAAGATACTCCAATCGTTCTTCTTGATGAACCGACAGTTGGTTTGGATCCAATCACTGAAAAGGCCTTGCTTGAAACAATCATGGAAGCACTAGAAGGAAAAACCTTGATTTGGATCACCCATCACTTGAAGGGAATCGAGAAAGCAGACCGTGTTATTTTCATTGAAGATGGTCAGATTGAAATTTCAGGTTCACCAAGTGACTTACTTGAAACCAATCTTCGCTATCAAAAATTAAAAGCCATTGATGATGGCAGATAAAAAGCAAAGGACCTGGTCCTTTGCTTTTTAAATATTTCGTTTTAAGAGTTCTTTTGTGACTTTTAAGAGTTGTTTTTGAGCTTTGATTTTTGGTAACTGTTCAATGTCTGCTAAAGCTTTTTGAGTGTAACTATTTGCTAATTCTTTAGCTTCTTTCACACCATCATTTGCCAGAACTAATTCTTTTACTTTTAGGCGATCTTCGAGAGTCATTTCTTTTTGCTTATCTAGTAAGGGTTTGAAAGCTGCCGGATCTTTTTTCATGGCTAATAGAAGTGGTAGACTATAAACACCGTTGCATAAATCTTCTAATACTGGTTTATTGAAGGTTTTAGGATCTGCTGTATAGTCTAAAATATCATCTAAAATTTGGAATGTCATTCCGATCTGATGGCCAATTCTACCAGCAAGGCTAACAACTTCTTGACTGGCACCGGCAAAATAGGCACCTTCTTGACTAGCTAATTTGAAAAGCTCTGCCGTTTTCCCAGAAATAGCTTTGAGGTAATCATCAACACTTTGTTCCTGGCTGAAGTAAAGTTCCATTTGCTCCAATTCACCAATGAGGATGTTTTTCATGGCTTTCGCATTGATGGTCATATAGGGTGAATCTTGCATGCTCTCGAGAATGAGTTCAAAGAAAATGGTGAAAAGAAAGTCTCCAGTATAGACGGCAACATCTTTGCCAAATTGTGTTTGAATAGTTGTTTGACCACGTCTTAGTGGGGAGTCATCAATGACATCATCGTGGATTAGTGTCGCCATATGGAGGATTTCTAAGGATGCGGCGATTTGGCGTAATTGGTCACGGTTTTCATCCTTCGCATTTCCAAATTGTGCGAAAAAAAAGAAAAAGGCTGGTCTCAGGTATTTTCCTCCGGCTGTGCTTAAGTCTATAATAGCCTTTTTTATTTCAGAGTTTTGGACGTCAGAGCGTTCACTGATTAACTCTACAACAGCATCTATTTCTTTTTGGATTTCTGGAAACTTGCTCCAATAACGTGACATTCTAGGGTTCTCCTTGTATACTTTTACTTCTCTATTCTACCTTAAATACAAAGTGATTGCTAGAATAATATTCACAAGAAGCCATTTGGAGGCTTGAGAATGTTGTTAGTGACTTGTTTTGCGATAGGTGATTATGGCAGTGGCCTTTAAATTGGAAAAGAATTCTTGAGTTTTTTACTAATATTGTGTATATTTTAAGATATATCAAAGAATAAGTGAGGGGTCTTATGGTATCGATTATTGAGAGAGCTCCTGCAAAAATCAATTTAGGTCTAGATGTACTAGGGAAACGTGATGATGGCTATCATGACTTGTCAATGGTAATGGTCAGTGTTGATCTGTGTGATTACATTACATTATCTGATAGGGATGACGAAGTTATTGTAGTCACATCAAATTCAACAAAAATGCCTGTCAATGGGAAAAATGACGTCTTTAAAGCAGCGCAATTGCTTAAAGATACATATGGCATTACCAAAGGTGTTTGTATTGATTTGGATAAAAAGATTCCGATTTGTGCAGGCATGGGTGGTGGTTCAAGTGATGCGGCTGCTACTATTAGAGGCCTAAGCAAACTTTGGCAATTAAACTTGAGTAAGCAGGACATGATTACTATTGGCAAACAAATTGGCAGTGATGTTCCCTATTGCATTGCAGGTGGTTGTGCATTAGTAGGTGGAATGGGTGAAAAAGTCGATTGCATAGAAGGAACCTTATCGTCTTGGGTTGTCCTGGTCAAACCTGAATTTGGTATTTCAACACGAACAGTATTTCCAGAAGTTGACTGTCAAGATATTTCGCGTGTTGATATTTCATCAATTGTAAAGGCATTAAAGGATGATGATTACCCTGCTTTGATTGCAAATATGGGCAATTCATTAGAAGATATTAGTATTGCAAGGAAACCATTTATTCAAAAAATAAAAGATAAGATGATGCTTTCAGGAGCTGATATTGCTTTAATGACAGGGAGTGGGCCAACTGTATTTGCTCTATGTAAAACGGAAAAACAAGCTAATCGTGTCGTTAATAGTCTAAAAGGATTTTGTAAGGAAGTCTATAAAGTTAGGACATTACAGTAGTTTCCTACCTTGCTTCTTTGAGTGCTTTTTGCTATAATTAACTGGTTAATAAAGGTGAGGTGTGTTATGGGGAAGTTAGAAAAGAAAATTGATAGCTTGGTTAATCAAATTTTGATGAAGGCTGAAAATCAACATGAATTATTATTTGGATCATGCCAAAGTGATGTGAAGTTAACAAACACGCAAGAACATATTTTGATGCTCTTATCGCAAGATAAATTGACCAATACAGAATTAGCTAAAAAATTAAACATTAGTCAAGCTGCAGTTACAAAAGCTATTAAAAGTTTAATCAAGCAAGGCATGCTGGCTTCGTCTAAAGATGCGGTAGATGCGCGTGTGACTTACTTTGAACTAACGGAGTTGGCAATGCCAATTGCTCATGAACATACACATCATCATGACCAAACACTCGATGTCTATAAGAGACTGCTTGAAAACTTCTCAACAGAAGAAGCAGTAGTCGTTGAAAAGTTCTTGACAGTTTTTGCCAAGGAATTAGAAAGGTAAAATTTGAGATATTTAACAGTTGAAAATCTCTCCTTCCATTACGAAAGTGATCCCGTCTTAGAGGGGATCACTTATCATTTGGACAGTGGAGAGTTTGTTACCTTAACCGGAGAAAATGGTGCTGCAAAATCAACTTTGATTAAAGCAACTTTAGGTATTTTGACGCCAAAAGTTGGTACTGTAACTTTTTCGAAAACGAACAAAGAAGGAAAAAAACTTCGAATTGCCTACCTACCACAGCAAGTTGCCAGTTTTAATGCTGGTTTTCCGTCGACTGTATATGAATTTGTTAAGTCAGGGCGTTACCCTCGAAACGGCTGGTTTAGACGTCTTACCAAGCATGATGAAGAACATATTAAAGCTAGTTTGGAATCAGTTGGCATGTGGGAAAATCGGAATAAGCGTATTGGTAGCCTATCTGGTGGCCAAAAGCAACGGGTTGTTATTGCTCGGATGTTTGCTTCAGACCCGGACATCTTTGTTCTGGATGAGCCAACTACTGGTATGGATAGCGGTACGACGGAAACATTCTATCAGTTAATGAATCATAGTGCCCATAAGCACGGGAAAGCAGTTTTAATGATTACCCATGATCCAGAAGAGGTTAAGGATTATGCAGATCGCAATATCCATTTGATACGTAATCAAGAACTTCCTTGGCGCTGTTTTAATGTACATGACCAAGAGAACAAGGAGGTTTAAGTCGTGTTAGATATTTTATCGTATGATTTTATGCAACGCGCTGTCATGGCTGTTGTGGCTATCAGTATTTTTGCTCCTATTTTGGGAATCTTTCTCATTTTACGACGTCAAAGTTTGATGAGTGATACCTTAAGTCACGTTTCCTTAGCTGGGGTTGCACTTGGTGTTGTGATTGGGGTCAATCCCACATGGACAACAATTATTGTCGTTGCTATTGCAGCTGTTGTCTTGGAGTACCTTCGTGTGGTCTATAAGCACTATATGGAAATTTCGACAGCGATTTTGATGTCTATGGGACTAGCGGTTTCGCTCATCATCATGAGTAAATCTTCAAGTAATTCAAATGTCAGTTTGGAACAGTATCTCTTTGGATCTATTGTGACAATCAGTATGCAACAAGTCATTGCTCTCTTTATTATTGCTGTGCTTATATTAGTTTTGACCTTACTCTTTATTAGACCTATGTATATTTTAACTTTTGATGAGGATACTGCCTATGTTGATGGACTACCTGTTAGGTTAATGTCAGTACTCTTTAATATCGTTACCGGGATAGCTATCGCTTTAACAATTCCGGCGGCAGGAGCCTTGCTAGTTTCAACTATCATGGTCTTACCAGCAAGTATTGCCATGCGAATTGGGAAAAATTTCACTTCTGTAATCTTCTTAGGGATTGGTATTGGATTTGTCGGCATGACTGCCGGAATATTCCTATCTTACTACTGGGAAACACCAGCTAGTGCAACCATCACAATAATCTTTATCACAATTTTCTTGATTGTTAATATTGTTGGACTGATAAAAAAACAATTTAATTAAAAAAGAAATTACTTAAATAAAACCCTCCTGATGAATTATTTTTCACTAAAATTCATCAGGAGGGTTTTTCTTATTTTACCAAGGAAGACCTGCAGCTGCAATTTCAGCTTTTGAGGCGTATTGGCCATTTGGTCGGTGCCATCTGCCTCTGTAGTCTCTGGTGTAACCAGTGCTAGCTTGTTGAGCTTGTTGAGCTTGCTGTGCTTGCTCTTGTGCTAATGCCGCTTGTTGAGCTTGAGCCTGTGCGATAGCGGCTTGTCTTTGTTGTTCTGCTTGCTGTGCAGCTTTTTGAGCAGCAGCTTCAACTTTTGCTTTCTCTTCAGCTTGTCGTTTTTCTTCTGCGATACGTCTTTTTTCGTCTGCTTTTTTCTGAGCCTTTTGTTTGGTAGCTGATAAAACGGTATTTTGCGCACGTCCAGTAGCGTAATCGATGCTTGCATTTGGAGAAATATTATCTAAGGTAACTTTACTGATGCCGTTAGTATCTTGTATTGACTTACCACCAAGTATAATTGCAATCAGTTTTCCATTATTATCAATTCCAACATATTGTAGTTCAATCTGTCTAGGGATTAATTCGTGGTCCTTATATATGGGAGTCACTTTATAATCAAGGTAGTAATGGGGATGATTGGAAAGCCAAGAATCGAGTCTTTTCTCATAAAAGAGAAGGCTATCCTCGTTAGAAGCATTCATTCCTTTATAACTTCCTGAATTAAGCCAACTTGTTAGAGGGGCTAGATTTTTTGCCTCTTCATTTAAACCAGAGAACTGATAGCCTATTAAGTGTCCGCGGTTCATTAGCCAAGCTTTCTGCTCACCATTTTCAAAGTAAAATTTATAATTATGCCAACCGACGGGATTAGTTTTTAATCGTGTATTCCTTTTGCGCTTAGGTCCATCACTGTCTTTTAGCTGAATATGTGCCCCATTAGCTCTTTTTAGCTGATCTAGGGGTTGTAATATCAACTGCCTTTTCTTTTTAAAAGGTAGGAGACCTAAGTTGGTTACCTTAATCTTGGCTGATGCTACAGTTGTCTTTTGTGTATCCCCTGAGACAGGCGGCACTTGATAACTGAACAGAGAAGTAGCGAGAACAAGAAGTGCAACTTTTGCAAACAGTTTATTTCTCATGTTTTTTCTTTCTAGCTCATTTTTACGTGGCTTGAGCAGTGCACGTTATCTATACCCTCAAGTGGTAAACTTGAGAAATAGTCCAAGTAACTATTTAAAATATTAAAAACTTAGCAGAATTTAACTTTATTCCATCACAAAAAGAAGGATTTATTCTCTATTGGTATCAGAGAATAAATCCTTCCTTTAGGTATAATAGTAGATTTCCAAATATGGAAATTCCTGTAACCTTCTTAAGCTTAATTAGTATAGTATAAGAGGGCTTCTTTCTTCTCATGACTAAATAACTATAAAATGAAGAAGTGGTTGCGTTTATTAATAAGTTAATACGGCGTATTTTTTCTTACCACGACGGATAACGGTTAGTTGGCCATCAATTTTATCTTCTTCTTGTAATTGGTAATCTAAGTCTTGGATACGTTCACCATTTAAGTAGATAGCGCCATTGTTCACATCTTCACGCGCTTGACGTTTTGATGAAGAGATACCGGCTGTAACTAACATCTCAACAATAGCTAAGTTATCTTCTGCGGTCACGTGGTAGTTCGGTACATTGCTTAGACCTTGTTTAAGTTCATTGGCAGATAATTCTTTGATATTTCCAGCAAACAGTTGTTCCGTGATTTTAACGGCTTGATCATAGGCAGCTTTACCATGTACTAAGGTAACAACTTCACGTGCCAATGTTTTTTGAGCTAAGCGTTCGTGTCGCGCAGCATCAAATTCTTTTTCGATGGCATCAATTTCATCTAAGCTTAAGAACGTGAATATTTTCAAGAAGCGAACCGCATCATCGTCCATTACATTTAACCAAAATTGATACATTTCATATGGAGATGTTTTATCTGCGTCTAGCCATACCGCATTACCTTCAGACTTGCCAAACTTTTTACCAGTTGCATCTGTGATTAATGGAACGGTCATCACATGACAGGATTTGTCAGCTTTTCTGCGAAGCAACTCAGTTCCTGCGGTCATGTTACCCCATTGGTCAGAACCGCCAATTTGGAGAGTGACATTATGTTTATTATTTAGCTCATAGAAGTCAAATCCTTGCATGATTTGGTAAGCAAACTCCGTGTATGAAATACCGGTTTCAATCCGTTTTTTAACAGAATCTTTACTCATCATGTAGTTGACGGTAAAGTACTTACCAACATCTCGGAGGAAGTCGATGAAGCTAATTTGAGAGAACCAGTCATAGTTGTTCACAAGTTCAGCTTTGTTAGAACCGTTTTCAAAATCAAGGAAGTTTGATAACTGTCCTTTAATTTTGTCACTCCATTCCAAAACAGTCTCTTTGGTTTGAAGGCTACGTTCAGCATCTTTAAATGACGGATCACCAATTAGACCAGTTGCCCCCCCAACGAGAGCATAGGGTTTATGACCAGCAATTTGTAGACGGCGCGAGGTTAAAATAGCAACCAAGTGACCAAGGTGTAAACTATCAGCTGTTGGATCATAGCCTGTATAATAGGATACTTGCCCTTCTGTTAATGCTTTGACAAGGGCTTCTTCGTCGGTCGTTTGAAAGACCAAGCCACGAGCTTTGAGTTCTTCAAAAATATTCATAGGCTTTCTCCATTTTCCTTTTAGTTTCGGAAATCATTATATCAAAAAAAGCTAGTGCTATGCAAGCTTTATCAAAGTTTGGTATAATAAAGATTGAGGTGTTTTATAGTGAAGCAGAATAAGAAGAAAAAAATAGCCACAAGTCAAAATCTAGAAGTTAAAGATGTTGGTTTTGTTGCCTTGCGAACAATTAAGTTGTTGACTAATTTCATATATATTGTCATCTTGCTTTTTGGTATGCTCGGAATAGGTATGGCCTTTGGTTATTTGGCTAGCCAAATAGACTCCGTTAAATTACCTAGTAAGGATAGTTTGGTGAAGCAGGTTAAAACGACTACCATGATTTCGCAATTGAAATACTCTGATGATAGTCTTATTTCTACGATTGATACAGACTTGCTGCGGACACCAGTTGCAAATGATGCCATTTCTCCAAATATAAAAAACGCCATTATTTCAACAGAGGATGAAAATTTCAAGGAACATAAAGGTGTAGTGCCGAAGGCTGTTTTTCGGGCTACACTAGGTTCAATTCTTGGTTTAGGAGAATCTAGTGGTGGGTCAACGTTAACCCAACAATTAGTTAAACAACAAGTTTTGGGAGATGATCCAACTTTCAAACGTAAATCAAAAGAAATTATATATGCCTTGGCTTTAGAGAGGTATGTAAGCAAAGATGATATCTTATCTACATACTTGAATGTCTCACCTTTTGGTCGTAATAATAAGGGCCAAAATATTGCTGGGATTGAGGAAGCTGCTCAAGGGATTTTTGGGGTTTCTGCTAAGGATTTGACAATCCCTCAAGCAGCCTTTTTAGCAGGTCTTCCTCAAAGTCCGATTGTCTACTCTCCTTATTTAGCAACAGGACAATTGAAGTCAGAAGAAGACATGTCTTTTGGCATTAAACGTCAGCATAATGTTCTTTATAGTATGTATCGAACAGGTTTTCTTTCTAAAAAAGAGTATGAATCTTATAAAAACTATCAAATTAGTAAGGATTTTAAACAACCTGAAGCAATAAAAATCAATAAACATGATTATCTCTACTATGCAGTTTTAGAGGATGCTAAAAAGGCAATGTTTACCTATCTTGTTAAGCGTGATCAGATTTCATCAAGAGATTTGAAAAATGATGAGACTAGGGCTTCCTATGAAGACAGGGCATTGAAAGAGCTGCAACAGGGTGGCTATTCTGTTCAAACGACAATTAATAAAAATATATATAATGCCATGCAAAATGCTGTTGCTCAATTCGGTGGATTGCTTGATGATGGATCAGGTGTGGTTCAAGTTGGGAATGTCCTAACTAATAATTCAAATGGAGCAATTCTTGGCTTCATTGGTGGACGCGATTACAATGTAAATCAAAATAATCATGCTTTTACTACTGCTCGTTCACCTGGTTCAAGTATTAAACCAATCATTGCATACGGTCCTGCTATAGACCAAGGATTGATGGGAAGTGAGAGTATCCTTTCAAATTACCCAACAACCTATTCAAGTGGTCAAAAAATCATGCACGTCGACAGTGAAGGTACGGCAATGATGACTTTGCAAGACGCCTTGAATACTTCTTGGAATATCCCTGCTTTTTGGACAGAAAAAATGCTTAGGGAAAAAGGAGTTGATGTTGAATCCTATATGACAAAAATGGGTTACCAGATTAATGATTATTCTATTGAGAGCTTACCTTTAGGTGGAGGAATTGATGTCTCAGTAGGAACCCAAACTAATGCTTATCAAATGATTGCAAATAATGGTGAATACCATAGGCAGTATATGGTTGAAAAAATAACTGCTAGTGATGGTAGAGTTGTCTATCAACATGAGTCAAAAGGTCAACGTGTTTTTTCAGCACCAACAGCAACGATTCTGCAGAGTCTTTTACGAGGGCCGATAAACTCAGGTGCAACAACTACTTTTAAATCACGTTTAACTGCTATTAATCCAAGCTTAGGAAGTGCAGATTGGATTGGTAAAACAGGAACAACAGAAAATTACTCAGATGTGTGGTTGATGCTTGCGACTCCAAAAGTGACTTTGGGTGGCTGGGCAGGACATGATAATAATAGTTCATTGACACCTATGGCTGGCTATAATAATAATTCCAATTATATGGCTAACTTAGTGAATGCCATTAATCAAGCAGAGCCTAGTCTCTTTAATTCTGGTAAATTTGCTCTAGATAAAGGTGTTATTCGTTCAAATGTTCTAAAGAATACGGGATTACAGCCTGGAACAGTCACAGTAAATGGGCGTCGTATTACAGTTGGTGGTCCAACGGTTACAAGTTTATGGGCTAAAAATGGAGCAGGATCAATGACCTATAAATTTGCTATTGGAGGAACAGATGCGGATTATCAAAAAGCTTGGGCAGGTTTTGATGATCAGAAAAAGTAACTTGAAATTTTGTGATAAATAGTGTATAATATCAATAACTATTTGTCGTCCAATCTAGTTGAAATATTGTCCAACTAGGAAGTACAGCAGTTAAATCAAACTGATTCAGTCAGATTTAGCTGCTCTTTTTGTGCCTATTTTTGCTTAATATAATGAATTGTCATCTATATTTAAAGATTCTAAAAATTCACATTTGGGACAAATTATAAAATTAGACCAATTTGCTTTATTGCAAATGTTAAAAAGAAAAAGGAGCTAAAAACTTGGCAGGACATGAAGTTCGATACGGAAAACACCGTACACGTCGTAGCTTTTCAAGAATCAAAGAAGTTCTTGATTTACCAAACTTGATTGAAATTCAAACCGACTCATTCCAAGATTTCCTAGATACAGGATTAAAGGAAGTTTTTGAAGATGTATTACCAATTTCAAATTTTACTGACACAATGGAACTTGAATTTGTGGGTTACGAATTTAAAGAACCAAAGTACACTTTAGAAGAAGCTCGTATCCATGATGCTAGTTATTCTGCACCAATCTTTGTTACTTTCCGTTTAGTTAATAAAGAAACAGGTGAAATTAAAACTCAAGAAGTCTTCTTTGGCGATTTTCCAATTATGACTGAAATGGGAACTTTCATCATCAATGGTGGTGAGCGTATTATCGTATCTCAATTAGTCCGTTCACCAGGTGTTTACTTTAATGATAAAGTGGATAAGAATGGTAAAGTTGGCTATGGCTCAACCGTAATTCCTAACCGTGGTGCTTGGTTAGAATTGGAAACAGATGCCAAAGACATCGCTTATACCCGTATTGATCGTACGCGTAAAATTCCATTCACAACATTAGTCCGTGCTTTAGGATTTTCAGGAGACGATGAAATTGTTGATATCTTTGGGGAAAGTGATTTAGTTCGCAATACGATTGAAAAAGATATACATAAAAATCCTAGTGATTCACGTACTGACGAAGCCCTTAAAGAAATTTATGAGCGCTTAAGACCAGGTGAACCAAAAACTGCTGATAGCTCACGTAGTTTATTGATTGCTCGTTTCTTCGATGCACGTCGTTATGATTTAGCAGCCGTTGGACGTTACAAAGTCAATAAAAAATTAAATATCAAAACACGTTTATTGAACCAAACAATTGCTGAAAACTTAATTGATGCTGAAACAGGTGAAATTCTTGTTGAGTCTGGTACAGTAATGACACGTGAAGTGATTGAATCAATTGAAGAGCATATTGATGGTGATTTAAACAAATTTGCCTATACACCAAACGATTATGCAGTTGTGACTGAACCTGTTATTCTTCAAAAATTCAAAGTGGTTTCACCAATTGATCCTGATCGTGTCGTAACCTTAGTTGGTAATGCGACACCAGATGATAAAGTTCGTGCACTTACACCTGCTGATATCCTTGCAGAAATGTCATACTTCTTAAACCTTTCTGAAGGTATTGGTAAAGTCGACGATATCGACCACCTTGGTAACCGTCGTATTCGTGCCGTTGGTGAATTGCTTGCTAACCAATTCCGTATTGGTCTTGCACGTATGGAACGTAACGTCCGTGAACGTATGTCTGTTCAAGACAACGACGTTTTAACACCACAACAAATTATTAATATTCGTCCAGTAACTGCTGCTGTTAAAGAATTCTTTGGTTCTTCACAGTTGTCACAGTTCATGGACCAACATAACCCATTGTCTGAGCTTTCTCATAAACGTCGTTTATCAGCCTTAGGACCTGGTGGATTGACCCGTGACCGTGCAGGGTATGAAGTACGTGACGTGCATTATACTCACTATGGTCGCATGTGTCCGATTGAAACACCTGAAGGACCAAATATCGGTTTGATTAATAACTTGTCATCATTTGGTCACTTGAATAAATATGGCTTTATTCAAACACCTTATCGTAAGGTTGATCGTTCTACTGGTATTGTTACAAATGAAATCGTTTGGTTAACTGCTGATGAAGAAGACGAATTCACAGTTGCACAGGCTAATTCTAAATTGAATGAAGATGGCACGTTTGCGGAAGAAATCGTAATGGGTCGTCATCAAGGTAATAACCAAGAATTTGCTGCAAGTATTGTTGATTTCGTTGATGTTTCTCCTAAGCAGGTAGTTGCCGTTGCGACAGCATGTATTCCTTTCTTAGAAAACGATGACTCAAACCGTGCCCTAATGGGAGCTAACATGCAACGTCAGGCTGTGCCATTGATTGATCCCAAATCACCGTTTGTTGGTACTGGTATGGAATATCAAGCTGCACATGATTCAGGAGCTGCTGTTATTGCTCAACATAATGGTAAAGTAGTCTTCTCAGATGCTGAAAAAGTAGAAGTTCGTCGTGAAGACGGTTCACTTGATATCTATCATGTGACGAAATTCCGTCGTTCAAACTCAGGTACAGCTTATAACCAACGCACACTTGTTAAAGTTGGCGACATCATTGAAAAAGGGGACTTCATTGCTGATGGACCTTCAATGGAAAATGGTGAAATGGCCCTTGGACAAAACCCAGTTGTTGCCTATATGACTTGGGAAGGTTATAACTTCGAGGATGCTGTTATCATGAGTGAACGTCTTGTTAAAGAAGATGTTTATACATCAGTTCACTTAGAAGAATTTGAATCAGAAACCAGAGACACAAAGCTCGGCCCTGAAGAAATTACACGAGAAGTACCAAACGTTGGTGAAGAAGCTCTTAGAGATCTTGACGAAATGGGTATTATCCGTATTGGTGCTGAAGTTAAAGAAGGCGATATTCTTGTAGGTAAAGTGACACCAAAAGGTGAAAAAGACTTGTCTGCTGAAGAACGTCTATTGCATGCAATCTTTGGAGATAAATCTCGTGAAGTTCGTGATACATCACTTCGTGTTCCTCACGGTGGAGATGGTATCGTTCGTGACGTTAAAATCTTTACACGTGCAAACGGAGATGAATTGCAATCAGGTGTAAATATGTTAGTTCGTGTTTACATTGCCCAAAAACGTAAAATCAAAGTTGGGGATAAAATGGCCGGTCGTCATGGAAACAAAGGGGTTGTTTCTCGTATCGTTCCTGTAGAAGACATGCCATATTTACCAGATGGAACACCAGTTGATATCATGTTGAACCCTCTTGGGGTACCATCACGTATGAATATTGGACAAGTTATGGAACTTCACCTTGGTATGGCGGCACGTAACTTAGGTATTCACATTGCAACACCAGTCTTTGACGGTGCTTCAGCTGAAGACCTTTGGGAAACAGTTAAAGAAGCTGGTATGGACTCAGATGCTAAAACAGTTCTTTATGACGGTCGTACAGGAGAACCATTTGATAACCGTGTATCAGTTGGTGTCATGTACATGATTAAACTTCACCACATGGTTGATGATAAACTTCATGCTCGTTCAGTAGGTCCTTACTCACTTGTTACGCAACAACCTCTCGGTGGTAAAGCACAATTTGGTGGACAACGTTTTGGTGAGATGGAAGTTTGGGCCCTTGAAGCTTATGGTGCTTCAAATGTTCTTCAAGAAATCTTGACGTATAAATCAGATGATGTGACTGGTCGTTTGAAAGCTTATGAAGCGATCACTAAAGGTAAGCCAATTCCAAAACCAGGTGTTCCAGAATCATTCCGCGTACTTGTAAAAGAGTTGCAATCACTTGGACTTGATATGCGTGTCCTTGATGAAGATGATAGAGAAGTTGAATTACGTGATCTTGACGAAGGTGAAGATGATGATGTCATGCACGTTGATGATCTTGAAAAAGCACGTGAAAAACAGGTTCAAGAAACACCAGAAGTATCTGAAACAACTGAAGATTAAAGAATATTAACATTGAAATGAATTTACTAGTCTAGAGCAGATTTGCTCTAGAAACTAGTAAAATGATAAAACGAAGAAAGGTAAAACTAGTGGTTGACGTAAATCGTTTTAAAAGTATGCAAATCACATTAGCTTCACCAAGTAAAGTCCGCTCATGGTCTTACGGGGAAGTTAAGAAACCTGAAACAATCAACTACCGTACGTTAAAACCAGAACGTGAAGGTCTGTTTGACGAAGTCATCTTTGGACCAACAAAAGACTGGGAGTGTGCGTGTGGTAAATATAAGCGTATCCGTTATAAAGGAATCGTTTGTGACCGTTGTGGTGTAGAAGTAACTCGTGCCAAAGTTCGTCGTGAACGTATGGGACATATTGAGTTGAAAGCACCAGTATCTCATATTTGGTATTTCAAAGGAATTCCATCACGTATGGGATTAACCTTAGATATGAGTCCACGTGCCTTGGAAGAAGTTATTTACTTCGCAGCTTATGTTGTTATTGATCCTATGGACACACCTCTTGAGCCAAAATCACTCTTAACAGAACGTGAATACCGTGAAAAAATTCAAGAATATGGACACGGTTCATTTATTGCTAAGATGGGTGCAGAAGCCATTCAAGATCTCTTGAAACGCGTTGATTTACCTACGGAAATTGCTGAGCTTAAAGAAGAGCTAAAATCAGCAACAGGGCAAAAACGTATTAAGGCAGTTCGTCGCTTAGATGTTCTTGATGCCTTTAATAAATCTGGAAACAAACCTGAGTGGATGGTATTAAATATCCTCCCGGTTATCCCACCAGATTTACGTCCAATGGTTCAATTGGATGGTGGCCGTTTTGCTGCTTCTGACTTGAATGACTTGTACCGTCGTGTTATCAACCGTAACAACCGTCTTGCTCGTTTATTAGAATTAAATGCACCTGGTATTATCGTTCAAAATGAAAAACGGATGTTGCAAGAAGCCGTTGATGCTTTGATTGATAACGGCCGTCGTGGTCGTCCAATTACTGGACCAGGAAGTCGTCCATTGAAATCATTAAGCCACATGCTTAAAGGTAAACAAGGTCGTTTCCGTCAAAACTTGCTTGGTAAACGTGTTGACTTCTCAGGTCGTTCCGTTATCGCAGTTGGTCCAACTCTTAAAATGTACCAATGTGGTGTGCCACGCGAAATGGCCATCGAACTTTTCAAACCATTTGTTATGCGTGAAATTGTTGCTCGTGAATTTGCTGGTAACGTAAAAGCTGCTAAACGTATGGTTGAACGTGGTGATGAACGCATTTGGGATATTCTTGAAGAAGTTATCAAAGAACACCCAGTTCTCCTTAACCGCGCACCGACTCTTCACAGACTAGGTATTCAAGCATTTGAACCTGTACTGATTGATGGTAAAGCACTTCGTCTTCACCCACTTGTTTGTGAAGCCTACAATGCCGATTTCGATGGAGACCAAATGGCCATCCACGTACCACTTTCAGAAGAAGCGCAAGCTGAGGCACGTTTATTGATGCTTGCAGCGGAGCATATTCTCAACCCTAAAGACGGTAAGCCAGTCGTTACACCATCACAGGACATGGTTTTGGGTAACTATTATCTAACTATGGAAGATCCAGGTCGTGAAGGCGAAGGCATGATCTTCAAGGATAAGGATGAAGCTGTTATGGCTTATCAAAACGGCTATGCGCATTTACACAGTCGCGTTGGTGTTGCCGTTGAAAGTATGCCAAATAAACCTTGGAAAGATAGTCAAAGAAATAAAATTTTAGTAACAACTGTTGGTAAAATCTTATTCAATGCAATCATGCCTGAAGATCTTCCTTACTTAAATGAACCAAATAATGCCAATTTAACTGAGGGTACGCCAGATAAATATTTCCTTGAACCAGGTAAAGAAATCCAAGAATTGATTGATTCATTAGAACTTAATGTACCGTTCAAGAAGAAAAATCTTGGAAATATCATTGCTGAAACCTTCAAACGTTTCCGTACGACAGAAACATCAGCATTCCTTGACCGTCTTAAAGACTTAGGTTACTACCACTCAACTCTTGCTGGTTTGACAGTTGGTATTGCTGATATTCCTGTTATTGATAATAAAGTTGAAATTCTTGAAGCAGCTCACCATCGTGTTGAGGAAATCAATAAAGCATTTCGTCGTGGTTTGATGACTGATGATGACCGTTATGTTGCTGTTACAACAACTTGGCGTGAAGCTAAAGAAGCTCTTGAGAAACGCTTAATTGAAACACAAGATCCTAAGAATCCAATCGTTATGATGATGGACTCAGGTGCCCGTGGTAATATCTCTAACTTCTCACAGCTTGCCGGTATGCGTGGGTTGATGGCTGCTCCGAATGGTCGTATCATGGAACTTCCTATTCTTTCAAACTTCCGTGAAGGGTTGACCGTTTTGGAAATGTTCTTCTCAACTCACGGAGCTCGTAAAGGTATGACCGATACAGCCCTCAAAACAGCCGATTCAGGATATCTTACTCGTCGTTTGGTTGACGTGGCTCAAGATGTTATCATCCGTGAAGATGATTGTGGAACTGACCGTGGACTTCTTATCAAAGCTATTACAGATGGTAAAGAAGTTACAGAGACTCTTGAAGAACGTCTTCAAGGTCGTTACACACGTAAGTCTGTTAAACATCCAGAAACAGGTGAATTATTAATTGGTGCAGATCAATTGATTTCTGAAGATATGGCTCGCAAGATTGTCGAAGCGGGTGTTGAAGAAGTTACAATTCGTTCTGTATTTACCTGTGCAACTCGTCATGGTGTATGTCGTCACTGTTATGGTATCAACCTTGCAACAGGTGATGCTGTAGAAGTTGGTGAAGCAGTTGGTACGATTGCTGCACAATCTATTGGTGAACCAGGTACACAGCTTACAATGCGTACCTTCCATACGGGTGGTGTTGCGTCAAATACCGATATTACTCAAGGTCTTCCTCGTATCCAAGAAATCTTTGAAGCACGTAACCCTAAAGGGGAAGCTGTTATCACAGAAGTTAAGGGTAAAGTGGTTGATATTGAAGAAGATGCTTCTACACGTACTAAAAAAGTATTTGTTGAAGGTAAGACTGGTAAAGATGAATACGTTGTTCCGTTTACAGCTCGTATGAAAGTTGAAATTGGTGATGAAATTAATCGTGGTGCATCTTTAACTGAAGGTTCTATTCAACCAAAACGTTTACTTGAAGTCCGCGATACTCTTTCTGTTGAAACTTATCTTTTGGCTGAGGTACAAAAAGTTTATCGTAGCCAAGGGGTTGAAATCGGGGATAAGCACGTTGAGGTAATGGTTCGTCAAATGCTTCGTAAAGTACGCGTCATGGATCCAGGAGATACTGACTTATTACCAGGAACACTTATGGATATCGCAGATTTCACAACTGCTAATAAAGACTTTGTTATCTCTGGTGGTATTCCAGCAACTTCTCGTCCAGTTCTTATGGGGATTACAAAAGCTTCACTTGAGACAAATTCATTCTTGTCTGCTGCATCATTCCAAGAAACCACTCGTGTTCTTACAGATGCTGCTATCCGTGGTAAAAAAGATCACCTTCTTGGTCTTAAAGAAAATGTTATCATTGGTAAAATTATCCCAGCTGGTACTGGTATGGCTCGTTACCGTAACATTGAACCGCAGGCAATCAATGAAGTTGAAATTATTGAAGAACCTACTATCGAAGAAACAGTGCAAACTGAAAACTAATAAAAAGAGTCAATTGACTCTTTTTATTTTACTTGTGAGCATAAACTTTTAAAAAAAATTACTATTTAGCTATAATATTCTAAAGAGAAGGTAATGTATTTATGTATCAAGTAATAAAGATGTATGGCAACTGGGAACCCTGGTGGTTTGTTGACGGATGGCAAAATGATATTATTTATAAAAAAGAGTTTGATAAGTGGGAGTATGCCTTGAAAGATTACCAGAATGAATGGGAAATCTTGAAAGAACAGTATCCAAACTTACACAGTCAAAAAAATTTATTGGCTACCTTTTGGAATGACAATGAAAAGAAATGGTGTGAAGATTGTACAGATGATTTACAACAATATCACTCACTCTTACTCTTAAAAGATAATGACATTATTCCTCTTGAAAAAAACATTGCTTCTTTTGAACAACGTAATGATAACCCACCAGTGTCATCTATTTGCAAATTAAGAATAAAAAAAAACTAACTTAGTCCAATAAGTTAGTTTTTTTTTTCGAATAAATGTGTAAGGAGGTTAATAATGATTCAAGGATTGGGGAAACAGTTAGTAAGAGAAGCAGTGACTTTGAATGTCCAGGATATTTATATCTTACCAGAAGGCGACAATTACATTGTCTATTTTCGGTTAAACGAAGAGCGTTATTATTCTGAAAATTTTCAATCAGGGCAATTACAACAATTAATTAGTCATTTTAAATTTCTCGCTGGCATGAATGTGGGTGAAAAGAGACGATGTCAATTAGGATCATGTGATTATAGCATTGGTGAAAACTCCATGATTTCACTTCGATTTTCCACTGTTGGAGATTATCGCGGCTTTGAAAGTATGGTAATCAGGATTATCTATCCTTTTGACAATAATAATAGCTATTGGTCTGATAAAGATAAGAAGCTTAAACAATATCTGATTGGAAGGGGATTATTCCTTTTTTCTGGACCGGTAGGATCTGGGAAAACTAGTTTAATGTATCAACTAATCGCAGAGCGAGCTAAAAATAGTCAAGTCATAACAATCGAAGACCCTGTAGAAATTAAAAATAACATATTTTTGCAATTGCAAGTGAATGAGAGTATTGGAATGACCTATGACAACCTCATCAAGCTATCATTAAGACATCGTCCGGATATATTAGTCATTGGAGAAATTCGTGACAAAGAAACAGCTAAAGCTGCAATAAGAGCTAGCCTAACAGGAGCTATGGTCTTTTCAACAGTTCATGCTAAAAGCATACCTGGTGTCTATGCTAGGTTACTGGAATTGGGAATCAGTCACAATGAATTAGAAAACACCCTAAAATTAATTGTTTATCAACGAATAATGGGAAAGAAAGGCTTAATTGATTTTGCTCATAAAAATTTTATCCAACACACACATGAAGATTGGAATCAAGAGATTAATCAACTGGTTACAAAAGGATGTCTCTCTAGGGAAGAAGGCGAAAAAGAGAAAATTATCTTCTAAAAAACAGTATCAACTCATTCAATTGCTACATAATCTCCAAGCAAGTGGCTTTAATCTGGTTGAAATGGTCTCTTTTTTAAAAAAGAGTAAATTATTAACAGAGACCCATGTAACTATAATGGAAAGTCATATGATAAATGGTAGTAGTTTAGCAAATATAATGCTTGAGTTGGGATATTCTGATAATGTGGTAACTCAACTAAGCTTTGCGGAGTTACATGGAAATAGTCAAACCAGTCTTGAAAATATTGAAGCCTATCTTTTACAGGTAAATCATATAAAAAAGAAAACGCTTGAAGTCATAACCTATCCAATAGTTTTACTTGTGTTTCTGGTCATCATAATGTTAGGGCTGCGCCAATATTTATTGCCTTCACTTAAAGAAGGTAATGCCATTACTCAACTCTTAACCTATTTCCCTCAATTATTAGTATGCAGTTTCTTATCTATTCTCTTTACAGGGTTACTAATGCTTTTTATAAAAAAACGTAGTTCACCGCTCAAATTAATAAGTTTTATTAGCAGGTTACCAGTATTAGGTCAAGTTTTTCAACTCTATATGACAGCTTATTTCGCAAGAGAATGGGGGAATTTAATTGGTCAGGGCTTAGAGCTGTCAACGATATTAAATATCATGATAGCTGAAAAATCACAGTTAGTTAGAGAACTTGGTCAAGAAATGAAGCAGTCATTAATTGAAGGCATTGCCTTTGATCAAAAAGTATTAGACTATCCATTTTTTAAAGATGAACTTAGTTTAATTATTTCGTATGGTCAAATAAAATCAAAATTAGGAAAAGAGTTGGAAATCTATGCCAAAAACACAATGGAGAATTACTTCAGACTCTTAATTCAAGCAACACAAATTATTCAACCGATAATTTTCTTAATAGTTGCATTAGTCATCGTCATGATTTACGCAGCTATGTTATTGCCAATTTATCAAAATATGGGAGGTCACATATGAAAAACACAATCTTATCAGTAAAAAACAAAACAGTAGCTGCATTTACTCTTTTAGAGATGTTGATGGTCATTTTAATCATCTCAGTTCTAATGCTATTATTTATTCCGAATCTTAATAAACAAAAAGAAAAAGTATTAGATATTGGTGGCGAAGCACTTGTCAAAATTGTCGAAAATCAGGCTGAATTGTATGCACTAAATCACGATGGAAAAGAAGCGAGTTTAACTGACTTGAAATCAAGTGGTAATCTAACTGCAGAACAAATCAAGGCTTATGATGATTATTACAGTAAACACAATGAAAAGTCAAAAAAAGTTAAGTAAAAATATAGCTGCTTTTACGTATATTGAAACATTGATTTGTTTAACGATTGCCAGTTTTTCAATTCTTATGTTAACTACGAGTGTTGATATTATTTTTATAAAGGCAAGACATCACCTTTTTTTTATCGAGTTTGAGAATTTTTATCGTCATTGTCAAAAAATCACAATTTTAAAGCGTTCGGCTGGTGAAATGGAATTTGCAGAGCGATCAATCACATATCAAAGTGAACAAATGGAGTTACCCAAAACAATTAAACTAGGATTTGTGAACAAGGTGAAATTAAATCAATATGGAGGTAATCATTCATTGGCAAAAATAAATTTTATCAGTTCTGATGAAATAATTACCTATACTTTAAATCTAGGAAGTGGTACCTATAAAAAATCAAAAGATTAAAGCCTATATCCTTTTTGAAAGTCTTGTTGCATTAGGGATATTAGTTTATATTGTTATCGTCATTTTGGGCTCAATAAGGCAATATCAACAACTACATCAACAGTATAAAGCTGAAGAAGAAGTTTTAAATAGTGCAATAATGGCTATTCAATCAAGAAAAAATAAATTGGCTATTAATGGTACAGATATTTTTGTTCATTCTACAGAAAAGGAAGTAGTAATCACCAATGGTCAAAAAGAAGTATTGCGGATTAGCAAAGTTAATGATTAAAGCCTTCACCTTGTTAGAAGCGATGATTGCACTCTTAGTGGTTTCAGGTTCATTATTAGTTTATCAAGGATTGACCAAGTCAACGTTTGCTAATATTAATTTTTTAAGACAAAACAATCAAGATAGTTGGCTTTTATTTGCACATCAGTTTAGAGCTGAATTAGAGAGGGCACAATTTGTAGATATTAGTGGAAATAAATTAATGATTCAGAAGGATCAGAAAAAAGTATCCTTTAGAGTTACTGAAAAACACGATTTTAGAAAATCTGCGGCTAATGGTAAAGGCTACAATCCCATGCTTTTTCATGTTAGAAAGGCCGAAATGTTCTGTCAAGACAAGGAATTAACAATTCATTTTCTATGGGAAAATGGCATGGAAAGGGATTTTGTTTATGTATTTGCAAAGTAAAGTTAAAGCAGGTGTACTCTTGTATTCACTTTTAATGGCTTCAATTTTTATGATGATTGTACAAATTTATATTAATCAAACAAAACAGTTTTATGCAGAACATCAAGCTCATATTGCTGTTGCCAAAGCTTATGTAATGGCAGAAATGGTTAGATTAACCAAACTCGAAAAAAAGTCGGGACAATTGAAGTTTAGTACAGGTCGAATTCGCTATGTTGAAGAGGAGGGTCACATACATATGGATGTAACGGTTGAAGGGGGGTATCATTACCAATTTAACTTTGATACAGATGAATCCAACATTACTAATGCTAATTTGAAAAAAGTAGACTAAAATCAAAATTTACAAAGGAAAAAGTCAAAAAATAAAAGAAAACTCAAATACCCAAATAAGAAGAAGGATTAGACTAGACGGATACTTACTTAGAGGAGTAGATAACAGGAAAATTGCAATCGTTACGACATAAGATGAAAAATAATTGAAAATAAATGGCGAATTAATGAAAATAGATTTGAATAAAGTGGTCATTCTTTTCAATTAAGCTTAAATTTGTTATGATAGATTTATGGATTTTGAAAAGATTGAAAAAGCCTTTGAGCTTATTTTGGAAAATAGTCAGTTGATTGAAACTGACTTAAAGACACATATCTACGATGCAATGATTGAACAAAATTCTTTTTATTTAGGTGCAGAAGGTGCAAGTCCTCAGGTTGAAAAGAACATTAAAGCCTTAAAGGAATTGCATTTATCAAAGGAAGAATGGCGTCGTGCTTTTCAGTTTGTCTTTATCAAAGCTTCGCAAACTGAAAAATTACAAGCCAACCATCAGTTCACCCCAGATAGTCTTGGTTTTATCATGCTCTATATTATGGAGACGTTGGTAGATAAGCAAGCACTAGACTTGTTAGAGATAGGTAGTGGAACGGGTAATTTAGCACAGACAGTTTTGAATAATAGTAGTAAAAAAATTGATTACCTCGGTGTCGAGCTTGATGATTTATTGATAGACTTGTCTGCTAGTATCTCAGAAATAATGGGATCTTCTGCCAAGTTTTTACAAGAGGATGCTGTTAGACCGCATATTCTCAAAGAGAGTGATATTATTATTAGTGATTTGCCTGTTGGGTATTATCCAAATGATGATATCGCAAGTCGCTATAAGGTTGCCAGTAAAGACGAGCATACCTATGCCCATCATTTGCTGATGGAACAATCTTTAAAATACTTAAAATATGGTGGTTATGCTATTTTTCTAGCTCCAACAAATATTTTAAACAGTCCACAGAGTGATCTCTTAAAAGAGTGGTTGAAAAATTATGCTCAAGTTATGGCAGTTATTACCTTACCAGATACAATGTTTGGTAATCCCAACAATGCCAAATCACTATTTGTTATTGGAAAAACCAAGAAGCAATTAGTAGAAACTTTTGTTTATCCGATTACTAATATTCAATCCACAGAAACAATTCAAGATTTTATGAGTAAGTTCAAAAAATGGAAACTTGCTAATGTTATTTCATAGAATTTTTGATATAATAGTAGAGCATTACAGAAAACGATTACAAGTGAGGTAAAAAATGTCAAAAACAATTGCAATTAATGCTGGTAGTTCAAGTCTTAAATGGCAACTATATCAAATGCCTGAAGAAACAGTTCTTGCGCAAGGAATTATTGAACGTATTGGATTAGAAAATTCAATTTCAACTGTTAAGTTTAATGGTCAAAAACAAGAAGATATTACAGATATCCCAGATCATTCAACAGCGGTTAAAATTCTATTGAATGACTTAATTCATTTAGGGATTATTGCATCTTATGATGAAATCACAGGAGTTGGTCACCGTATTGTGGCTGGTGGTGAATATTTCACAGATTCAGTATTAGTTGATGAAAAAGTAGTTGAACAAGTTGAAGAATTATCAGCATTAGCACCATTACATAATCCAGGTGCAGCAGCTGGTATTCGTGCTTTCCGCGAAATTTTACCAGATATTACAAGTGTTTGTGTCTTTGATAATGCTTATCATATGACTATGCAACCACACACTTACTTATATCCAATTCCTCAAAAATACTATACTGAGCATAAAGTACGTAAATATGGGGCACATGGAACAAGTCATAAGTATGTTGCGCGTGAAGCGGCAAAAATGGTCAATCGTCCTGTTGAAGAGCTAAAAATTATTACAGCTCATATTGGAAATGGTGTTTCTATAACAGCTAACTATCACGGAGAATCTATTGATACTTCAATGGGCTTCACACCACTTGCTGGTCCTATGATGGGGACACGTTCTGGCGACATTGATCCAGCGATTATTCCTTATCTTATTGAACGTGATCCAGAATTGAAAGATGCAGCTGACGCAGTCAATATGCTAAATAAAAAATCTGGTTTAAGCGGTGTATCTGGTATCTCAAGTGATATGCGCGACATTGAAGATGGTGTTCAAGCAAATGATCCAAATGCAGTTTTAGCTTACAATATGTTTGTTGACCGCATTAAGAAATACATTGGTCAGTATTTTGCTGTATTAAATGGTGCAGACGTATTGGTCTTTACAGCAGGTATGGGTGAAAATGGACCATTGGTACGTGAGGATGTTATTTCTGGATTATCTTGGTTCGGAATGGAACTTGATCCTGAGAAAAATGTCTTTGGTTACCGCGGAGAAATTTCTACGCCTGAATCAAAAGTTAAAGTTCTTGTTATTTCAACAGATGAAGAGTTGTGTATTGCACGCGATGTTGAACGCCTACGCCAAAAATAAAATTAGCAATAATTAATATAAATGAATAGTACCTCAATGGTTAGAAACAATTCTAACAATTGAGGTACTATTTTTTCTTGACAAAAAATGTAAAGTGAACTATACTTAAAATGTAAAGTTAAGTTGACAAAAAAGGAGAAAATATGAAAAATAAACTTCAAGAACTCCGAAAGCAAGGGAAGATAAGTCAATCAGAATTGGCTGAAAATGTTGGCGTAACTCGGCAAACAATTATTTCACTAGAAAAAGGTCGGTATAATGCTTCTTTGGAATTAGCTTTTAAACTTGCTAGATATTTTGATGTCAAGATTGAAGATATTTTTGACTATGAAGGTGAGGATGTGTAAAATGATTAAATTACTAATGAAGAGCTTAACAGGTAAAAAAAGCTTTGAAGAATATAAAAAATCAATACAAATATGGTCAGTATTTTTATTTTTTATTGCATCACTGACATTAATTATCAATTGGAAACTGCATCTTCCTTCATTTGGTAAAGGATTTTTAATTGGTGTAGCATTAGCCTTGTTTATTCTGATTGGTAGAAATTACTATTTGTTAAGTAATGAAAAGAAATTAAAAGAAGCTTATCTGAGTGCATATGATGAAAGAAATCAGCAAATTCTTTTAGTTGCGAGCTCTTTTGCCCTGAGTTTACAAATCGTTATCGTTATAATAGGATTATTTTTATTTGTATTTTGGTCAATTGAGTGGTCAATGATTATCTTTTTAAGTATTGATTTGTATGTTATATTAATTAGTTTCCTGGGAACAAAATTACTATTAAGCAAAATGATGTAGGAGAACAAATATATGCTTTCAAAATTTAAATGGTTTTTAATTGCTTTTGGCATTGTAGTTGTTGAGCAATTACCGATACTCTTAGTAAAAAAAGAACAACCTTTTTGGCAAGTAATCTTGATTTCAATGCTATTATTGGTTATTACAGCCTTGACTTATTGGTTTGCTAAAAAGAAAAAACTTCTAGCCGACAAGGCCTCTTTAACGAGTGATTCTGCAATTCTCTGGATTGGTCTTGGTTTTGCTGCACTTACTATTATCAAATTCATTGGGGGAATTATCCTCTTTTTAGAACATGGTGCCAATGCCAATACTGCAAATCAAATGGCTTTGGAGCAAGCTGGCTTTCACCCTATGTTACTTTTTATACTAGCTGCCATAGTAGCACCTATTATTGAAGAAACTGTGTTTCGTGGGATTATTTTTGGCAAAGTATTTGGTGCAAAATCTTATCTCGGTTTAGTTATTAGTAGCCTTTTGTTTGGAGGTCTACACATGCCATCGGACATCGGCAGTTGGGTTATCTATGCCGGCATGGGACTCGTTTTAGGCTTCGTCTATCATAAAACAAAAAATTTAAGCTACTGCATGATCATCCACTTTATCAACAATGGATTAGCTGTATTACTCATGCTTTTACTCCCTCATATAAGATAAAAAACCTTGTAATTTTATTACAAGGTTTTTGCTTTGTCGATTGTTTTGTCAATTGCAGAGCTAACAGTTGGAGTCAGTCCTTTTTCTTCAAGTTCCATTAAACCAGCAATTGTTGTTCCGCCGGGGCTACAAATCTTGTCAATTAAGTCATTAGGGCTATCAGTGCCGACTAGTAACTGTTGGGCACTAGCCTGAACAGTTTCAGCCACGATTGCTAATGCTTTATCTTTGGACAAGCCATGTTTGACCCCGGCTTTTGCCATGGCTTCGATGAAGAGATAAATGAAAGCAGGACTTGAGCCGGCTAATGCTGTAAAGGTATCAAAATCCTTTTCATCAATGACAAAAGTAGAACCAAAGCTATCTGTGATCTCTTTAGCAGTTTTCATTAACTCCTCAGAGACCAAATTGTTAGTTGTTAGAGCAGTTGTCGATTGCAAAATTTGTGCATTCATATTGGGCATAATCCGAATCACAGGTAAATCAGAACCAACAAGTTGACCAATTCGTTTTAAATTTAACCCAGCAGCCATTGATAAAACGGCTTGCTTAAAATTCAATGGCTTCAGAACTGATTCAAACATCTGAGGTTTAATGCCTAAGATGACTAAATCAACTTGATCAATTAAATCTTGATGTGAGTCGGCATAATTTAGATTAAGCTTTTTGGCTAATTCTTTTGAGCGGTCTAAGGAAGAACCAGAAATAATGATTTCATGCTCGGTCTTTTTCAAGCCTTGGATAATAGCGCTAGCCATTTTTCCAACCCCGATAAATCCAATTTTCATAGGCTACCTTCTAGTATTTCTTGATTAAATCAACAGTTGAGCGGTCAAGTTTTTTAACAATTGCTTGTAAATACGCTTGTGCTTCTAGGAAGTCATCCATAGCATAAAGCGTTTGATGTGAGTGGATATAACGGGCACAAACACCAATTGTTGTTGATGGGACACCACCATTTTTAAGGTGGGCAGCACCAGCATCAGTGCCGCCTTTGGCACAGTAGTATTGGTATTTAACACCAGCTTCTTCAGCTGTTGTTAAAAGGAAATCACGCATATTTTTGAGCATGATATGACCTGGGTCATAGAAACGAACTAGAGTTCCCTCTCCGATTGCTCCTTGGTTACCTGAGATATCTCCAGCAGGAGAACAGTCAACGGCAAAGAAAAGTTCAGGGTCGAATTTGGTAGTAGAAACGTGAGCACCACGTAAACCAACTTCTTCTTGAACATTGGCACCTGCAATTAGAGTGTTTCCTAATTCTTGCCCTTTAAGACTTTCTAGTAATTCAGAGACCATCAAGACACCATAACGGTTATCCCATGCTTTTGAAATGACATTCTTTTTGTTTGCCGTTAGAATGGTTTCAGACTGAGGTACGATGATATCACCTGGCGTGATTCCAAAGCTTTCAGCCTCTTCCTTGTTAGCAAATCCACCGTCGAAAGTGATATCACTGATAGATGGGAGACCTGCAGAGCCATTTCCACCACGTAAAAAGTGAGGAGGAATAGATCCAGAAATAACTGGGATGGCTTGTCCTTGGCGAGTATAGAGGGTGAAGCGCTGTGAACTGACAACTAAGGGATTCCATCCACCAACTTCAACAACATTGAATGTCCCGTTAGCATTAATTTGGCTAACCATAAAGCCGACTTCATCCATGTGAGCAGCCACTAAAATACGAGGTGCATCGCTTGCTTTACTTTCTTTGATACCGAAAATGCCACCCAGACCATCTGTTTCGACACGATCAACTAAAGGTGTGATTTTTTGACGCAAAAAATCACGGACACTATGCTCATAGCCGGCAATGCCATCAAGTTCGGTTACTTCTTTTATTTTTGAAAATAATTCTGTCATCATTACACTTCCTTTTTTGATTAAGGGGTTCCTTATTATCACTCTCTATTTTACCATTTTTAATGAAGAAACGCCCTATAAATATGGATTAACGGTGGAGTTCAATGATATAAAATAAATCAGAAGTATGAGAGAGAAAATAAGAAAGGCTGCTGCACAGATAATAGTGATACTAGTTTCTTTGGGACTGAAAATAAGTTGACTACATGATTGGCACATTAGAACTCCTTTTTATGTCCAATTTACCTAAATAGCAATTAAATGTCAATGCTTTAATAAAAAACTAATATAAAGAAATTTTTCATTTATCATTCTGGACTTAGACCTATCCCAATTCTTGTATTTTATGATAAAATATAGGATATGATTAATAGAAAACCAAAAGGTATTATTGGATTAGTGGGTCTATCAGCAGTTGCAGTGACAGCCTTAGTACTCAAAGAAAAATACCAAGAAAACAGAAGACAAAAAATCACAAATGAGATTCGCCAGTATTTTTCTGATTTAGGCGAAATTGATGCTCTCTATATCAATGATTATTCCTCAAGCTTTGGGGCTATAAATGGTGGACTGGTTATGTCTGATGGCAGGGCTTACCAATTCACCTATAGTCGTGGAGGAATTGTCTTTCAGGAGGAAGAAAAATGATTATCCCTAAAACCTATGAAGAAATCGCTGAATGGATTGAAAAGGAAGAAAAATTAGTACTTTTCTTCACAGCTGATTGGTGTCCTGATTGCCAATTTATCTACCCAGTCATGTCAGAAATTGAAGCAGAACACCAGGATTTAACCTTTGTTCGCTTAGATCGTGATGACTTTATGGATCTTGCCCAACAGTGGAATATTTTTGGTATTCCAAGTTTTCTAATCATTGAAAATGGAAAAGAAAAAGCGCGTCTGGTTAACAAATTAAGAAAAACAAAAGCTGAAATTAATCAGTTTATCACAAGTAACAAGTAAGGAAAAGGAAGAAAAATGATATTTGCTTATAATAAAGAACAAGTTGGCGATGTCTTAATGGTCATCTTAGAAGATACCAAAGATATCAAACGTTCAGTAGAACGTAGGGGCCATATTGCCAGAATTACAGCTGATGAAACTGGAAAAACACTTGCATGGAATATCTTTGATGTATCACAATTGCTAACTATTGAAGGAAATGGTCAAGTCTTTCCTAGCCAAGAAGACCTAGATTTATTAAACCAAGAATTAGCAAAAGAAGGCTTTGAAGAAAAATTAACTGGAACAGCTTTTCCAGTATTTGTAGTAGGACAAATCACAGAAATGGTTGCACATCCTGACAGTGATCACCTCAACATTTGCCAAGTGGCTATCGGAGCAGATAAAACAGTACAAATCGTAGCGGGGGCGCCTAATGCAGCACTTGATTTGAAAACAATCGTTGCCTTACCAGGCGCAATGATGCCGAGCGGCAGCCTTATTTTCCCTGGCAAACTGCGAGGACAAGATAGTTATGGCATGATGTGTTCTCCTCGTGAATTAGCACTACCAAATGCTCCTCAAAAACGAGGCATAATCGAATTAGCTGACAGTGCAGTAGTAGGTGAGGCATTTGATACTGAAAAACATTGGCAAGCATAATAAGTGCAGACTCTAGATAATACTAGAGTCTTTTTGTTTAACTAAAAATACAATATAAAAAATAGTTTACGAATTATTAATTAAGGAGGTACAAAAATGTACAATAGAGTAATCATGATTGGTCGTTTAGTTGCTGATCCACAACTAATTAAGACTCCAAAGGATAAGTCAGTTTGTCGTGTTTCAGTTGCTGTTAATCGTCGCTATAAAAATGCCCAAGGTGAAAGACAAGTGGACTTTGTCAATTTAGTCTTATGGGGAAAACTAGCTGAATCCTTAGCTTCATATGGTAGTAAAGGTAGTCTTATTTCACTTGAAGGTGAATTACGGACAAGGCGCTATGAGAAAGATGGCAAATCTCATTATATGACAGAGGTTCTTTGTCATAGTTTTCAATTATTGGAAAGCAGAGCGCAACGTGCCATGCGTGAAAACAATATGACAAATGACCTGGCAGACCTAGTGCTTGATGAGGAAGATGACCTGCCTTTCTAAAAAATTTTAATATGATTTTTGATCCTGTCTTATAAGTCTGTTTAGCCTTGTCATGATGGGCTTAGGCAGCGATTTAATTGTCAGAATATTTCACCTAAAAATGACAATTTTCAATTTTAGGTGTTGACAGTCCTAAAAAAATGAATTATAATTTAGAAAAATTAAACGAAAGAAAACAGGAGGTGCCCTATGGTAAGCATTAGCACAACTCATAACATCAATAAGCGTTATTACTTTAGCTTCTTTAGATAGTGTTTGTAGTCATGGGAAACATGGATACAAACACGTGAAACGTTAGTTTGTATCTATGAGGCTAGGGCTATTTGAGTTGTATGTCCACATAGATAAATCATATCTAAGTGGGCACCACCATAGAGCAGTGTATTTTTTAGCACTCTTGTATTTGTGTAAGACCATTTAGATTAATCTAAATGGTCTTATTTTTGTACACAAATGAAAGAGGAGTTATATGAAATTTAAACAAGTATTTTTTACAGTCGGTTTATTAAGCCTATTGATTACCTTATCAGCTTGTCGTAAAGAAGCGACAGAAAACAAGAGTCAAGTAAAAGTCGGGATTATTCAGTATGCTAAGCATCCTGCCTTAGATGCTTCAAAAAAAGGCTTCCTAGAAGCATTAAAAGATGGTGGTTACAAAGAAGGCAAGAATTTACAAATTACCAGTAAGAATGCCCAAGGTGAGCAAGCTAACCTCCAAACCATGGTTGACCAATTGACAGGTAAGAATGATGTGAATTTTGCTATTGCAACACCAGCAGCACAGGCCTTGTTGACAAGTGATCCAGATACGCCAGCCGTATTTACTGCTGTAACGGACCCTGTCGGAGCAGGCTTAGTTGACGCAATGGCTAAACCTGGTAAAAATATGACTGGCTCAATTGATGCAGGTAATGTACCTCAACAAATTAACTTATTGCTCAAGGCTGTTCCTACTGCTAAAAAAGTGGGTATCTTTTATAATTCCAGTGAAGTCAATTCACAGATGCAAGCCAAAGAGGCTAAAAAAGCATTGAAGAAAAAAGGTATTACGGCAATTGAAAAGACAGTTACGACAAGTAATGATGTTCAACAAGTCATGACCAGTTTAGTTGGCCAAGTAGATGCTGTTTACCTACCGACAGATAATACAGTAGCTTCAACAGCCATGACAATTGGTCAAATTTTAAAAGAAAATAAAATTCCAGCAATCGGCAGTGACAAAGCATACCTTGACGCTGTACTCTTTACTTCAGGCGTTGATTATGAAGCAATTGGCCGTCAAGCCGGAGAAAAAGCAGTAGCCATTCTGAAAGGAAAAAAAGCTTCAACAATTGCCGTTGCTAAACCTGAAAAACCTGAATTAGCTATCAATAAGGATATGGCTAAATCACTGGGTATCAATCCTTATGAACTTGAAAAACAATTAGTAGAAAACAAATAGAGGACACTGACATGGAAGTTAACTATCAAAGGATTACAAAATTAAACAAATTACTCATCATCGCTCTAGCAAGTATTTTCTTGGTTGCTTGTCGGAAATCATCAACAGACAATATGAGAATGTCACAAAAAGAAATTAAAATCGGTATTCTTCAGTACATGGAACATGTTTCTTTAGACCAAGCTCGAGAAGGTTTTAAGGAGGAGTTGAAAAAGAAGGGCTACACAGAGGGTAAGAATGTAACCTTTGATTATCAGAATGCGCAAGGGGACCAATCTAATTTACAGACCATATCAGAACAGTTGGTCAAAAAAAATGATTTGGTCTTAGCTATTGCAACACCAGCAGCGCAAGCAATGGCAACAGCCTCTACTAACACACCGGTTGTCTTTACAGCTGTAACTGATCCTGTATCTGCTAAATTGGTTTCTTCAATCAAAAAACCCGGAGGCCTGTTGACCGGAGCAAGTGACCAAGCACCAATTGATAAGCAAGTTGATTTGTTAGGTCAAGCCCTTCCCAAGGCAAAAAAAGTCGGCATACTTTATACAAGTAGTGAACGTAATTCAGAAGTTCAGGTAATAGAGGCTGAGAAAGAGCTAAAGAAAGCTGGATATCAGGTTGTTAAGAAAGCTATTTCTTCAACAAATGATGTGCAAGATGCGACGAATAGTCTGATGACACAAGTCGATGCGCTTTTTGTTCCGACAGATAATACGGTTGCTTCAACTATGTCTATGATTGGACAACTATCAGTAGAACACAAGGTTCCAGTTATTGGTGGCTCAACAGATATGGTCGATGTGGGTGGTTTACTGACCTATGGGACAAACTATCGTCAGTTGGGTAAGCAAGTCGCAAAGCAAGCTATTAAAATTATCGAAGGTAAAAAGGTGGCTAATATTCCAGTTGAGTCTCCAAAGACACTTGACTTGCATATCAATAAGGAGCAAGCTAAGAAATTAGGCTTGGATCTCGGTCACTTATCAGTTAAAAAGTAAACAAGTAGTGCTATCTACTTAAGGAGGAAACATGGCATTAGTATTATCAAGCCTGTCACAAGGGCTCTTATGGTCGGTGATGGCAATCGGCGTATACATCACATTTAGAATTTTAGACATTGCGGATTTAACAGCAGAGGGGTCTTTTCCCTTAGGTGCAGCGGTTTGTGCTACAGGAATTGTTTCTGGACTTAGCCCTCTATTTTCCACCCTCTTGGCGTTGGTTGCCGGCTTCTTAGCCGGTCTTATTTCCGGATTAATTCATACCAAGCTAAAAATTCCAGCTCTTTTGACAGGGATCATCACATTAACAGGTCTTTACTCAATTAATCTGAAAGTGCTAGGTCGTGCTAATGTAGCTCTATTAGGACAAAAGACCTTAGTCAGTCAAGTTTACGATATAGGCTTTACTAAAATAGCCTCAGTTATGATTCTTGGTGGGATCTTTGTCTTATTAGTCATTGCTGTTTTGACTTTGCTGATGAAAACTCAATTAGGATTGGCTCTTCGATCAACCGGAGATAACATTCCAATGAGTGAATCCAACGGCATCAAAACCGATAACATGAAGATTTTAGGTTACATGATTTCAAACGGTTTAATTGCTCTTTGTGGGGCTCTTCTTTGTCAGAACAATGGCTACGCAGATCTCAATTCTGGGGTAGGTACCATTGTTATAGGGCTAGCCTCAATAATTATTGCAGAAGTAGTGATTCGGAATTTGAGTATAGGCTGGCGCCTAACGTCAATTGTGCTAGGTTCAATTATCTACCGTCTGATTATCCTGGCCATCTTATCTATTCCTGGTATGGATGCAGACTTGGTTAAACTCTTCTCAGCTATTCTATTAGCAAGTGTTCTTTATGTTCCAGAAGTTCAGAAGAAATTACGTATTCGTCAACCCAAATTAAGTTAGGAGTTCACATGACAGCATTATTAACAATCGATTCGATTCACAAAGTTTTTGAAGCAGGCACCGTTAATGAAAACCATGTCTTGCGAGGTCTATCTTTGAAAGTTGAGCAAGGAGACTTTATTTCTATTATTGGGGGAAATGGAGCAGGTAAATCAACGTTAATGAATAGCTTGGCAGGAACACTTAGTCTTGATCAAGGAGATATACTATTAGAAGGTCAATCAATCAAGAACCAACCAGCTTCCCGTCGCGCAAAAGTTATCAGTAGAGTTTTCCAAGATCCCAAGATGGGTACAGCATCACGCTTAAGCATAGAAGAGAATATGGCTATAGCTTACCGACGAGGAAAAAAACGTGGCTTAACTTGGGGAGTCAAAGAAAGTGAACGTCAGATTTTCAAAGTAGCTTTAAAAGAATTAGATTTGTCTTTAGAGAATCGAATGAAAGTAGACACACAATTCCTTTCAGGTGGACAAAGACAAGCCTTGACACTTCTCATGGCATCATTAGAAAAACCAAAACTATTACTTTTAGATGAACATACAGCTGCCCTTGATCCTAAAACCAGTGATATGGTTATGAACTTGACAGATAAAATTGTCCAGACACATCAATTAACAGCATTAATGATTACACACAATATGGAAAACGCTATTACCTATGGAAATCGTCTAGTTATGCTCCATCAAGGCAAAATAGTAGTCGATGTGTCGGGAGAAGAAAAACGCAACTTAACAGTTCCTCAATTATTGGACTTGTTCCAATCAAAAAGTGGTCAAGACTTGAGTGATGATGCCCTTATCTTAAGTTAAAGAGAAAGAATAAGACGTTTTAGTGACAGGAAAGATAGCATCCGTATTAACAAAAAATGACTGAGATTGTCCTCTCAGTCATTTTTTTGTTGTAGATTAAAGTAAATCGAGTTCTTTTAATTTTTCATCAACCATTGCTAAAACACGCTTGAGATCGTCTTCGTTTTGGACGAAATCAAGGACATCACCATTAATTTTCATTTTTGGAGAGATGTCGTAATTATCATACCAGTCGGGATATTCACCATGTACCTGTTGGTAATAATCTTCAAGTCCAGGATTGTCATCCACTTGTTCAAAACTTCGTCCCCGCTTTTCAATACGTTCTAACATTTTTTCAAATGAAACATCAATATAGACTAAAAGGTCGGGACGTTTTTTAGGCATACCTTCAAGCTCTTCAAGCATATTGCCAAGTAATTCTTTATAGATATCTAGCTCAGTCTCAGTGACGTTACCATTTTTATAATTCAGTGTTAAAAACAGTTCATCTTCAAAGATGGATCTGTCAAGTATGTTGTTATCTGCTTGATAAGCTTCTTTAATCGATTTAAACCGTTTATTCAAAAAGAAAATTTGAAGCAAGAAAGCATATTTTTTAGGGTCTTCATAATATAAATCAAGAACTGGGTTGTTATCAACAGCCTCATAAAAGACTTCAGTTCCAAGATGTTCACCAAGTGCAGCTGCAAGAGAACTTTTTCCTGCACCAATAGTTCCAGCTAATACAATCAACATGATACTCCTTTTTTATCTTAACGGACAGTTGCAAAAATGTCTTGTACTTGTGCCATTGTTTCAGCACGTGAAACAGCACCGCGAATCTTAGCAGCTCCGGCAGTTCCACGAAGGTAATGTGGTGCTAAGCCTCTAAATTCACGAACAGCAATCATTTCACCTTTGAGTGAAATTAACCGTGTTAAGTGATCTTCTGCAATGTCTAGCTTTTTGGCAAATGGAAGATCTGGTAATTCTTGACCAGTTTCAAAAAAATGATTGATTTGAGTGAATAAATAAGGGTTGCTCATTGCTGCGCGCCCAATCATCACCGCATCAACACCAATTTCTTCGATCATAAATTTGGCATCTTGGACATTGCGAACATCTCCGTTGCCAATAAATGGAATTGTCGTGATGGCTTTTGAAACGTGTGCTAAGGTTTCATGATCACAAGTGCCCGTATACATTTGCTTTCGGGTCCGACCGTGCATGGCTAATGCAGCCACACCTGCAGATTCAGCTGCTAATGCATTCTCAACGGCTAGCGAGCTGTCGTTCCAGCCTGTGCGCATTTTGACGGTCAAAGGCATGTCAAGTACAGAAGTGACTTCTTTGATAATCTGGTAGATTTTTTCTGGGTCGCGGAGCCATTTGGCGCCAGCCTCATTTTTAACGACTTTATTAACAGGACACCCCATATTAATATCAACGATATCTGCTTTAGTATGCGTTTGGATAAAATCGGCAGCTCGTTTGAGCCCTTCTGCGTCCCCTCCGAAGAGTTGAATGGACATCGGGTGCTCATTTTCATCTATATGGAGCATGTGAAGTGTTTTTTCGTTGTTATAGAGGAGACCCTTCTCAGAAATCATTTCCATTACTACTAATCCAGCACCAAATTCTTTGGCGATGGTACGAAAGGCAGAATTGGTCACTCCAGCCATAGGGGCAAGTACCGTTCGATGAGGGATTTCAACAGACCCAATCATAAAGGAAGAGTTAAGCTTTGTCATTGATGATTCCTTCCAAATCTCTTTCATCAAATCGATAGATTGTCTGACAAAATTGGCAGACAATCTCGGCACCATGATTTTCGTCAATCATGGCTTTTAAATCACTGGTAGGCAAGGTCATTAGTGCAGACTCGAAACGCTCTTTTGAACAATCACAAGTGAAACTGAGCGGTTCTTCAGAAAGGAGTTTGAAATCATCCTCTCCATAAATGGCTGATAGAAGAGCTTCAATATGGTCATCAGATGCTAAGAGAGATGAAATTGCAGGCATTTGTTGCAACCGTTTCTCGAAACGGGAGATTTCTTCCTCAGAAGCTCCAGGCAAAACTTGTAACATAAAGCCGCCAGCTACTTTGACTTTGTCATTGTCATCTAAGAGCACATTTAGTCCAACAGCTGATGGTGTTTGTTCAGACTCAGTTAAGTAATAAGCAAAGTCTTCACCGATTTCACCAGAAATTAAGGGAGTGGTTGATGTATAGGGGTTGCCAGTTCCGTAATCAATGATTGATACAAAATGACCATTTCCCATAAAAGGACCAACAAGGACTTCACCGGTGGAAGTCTTTTTGATGTCAACGCCTCGGTTTTGAATGTATCCTTTAACGTGTCCCTTCGTATCAGCAACTGTGATAATGTGTCCAAAAGAAGAATCTCCAATCACTTTCACTGTGATTTTGCTGTCTCCTTTTTGATTGGCAGCTAAGATTTGGTTAGCGATTAATGTACGCCCCAAAGCAACAGTTGATGATGATAAGGTTTGATGTTTTTCTTGAGCAGTTCTGACAGTTTGTGTACTATCAAGAACAAAGGCTCTAAAAGAGCCAGATTTTGCTATTGATTTAATAAGTTTATCCATAGCTAATATTATAGCATAAAGAAAATCTTATGGCAGTTGACTTAGCTGTCTTCTTTCATATTTTTCTTGGAATTGATGTTTTAACTGTTTTCGTAAATGGTCATTTAGGCGAGCTAAAACATCTGAAGGAGTTAATTTGTTGAAATAGAGAATCGTCACCCCATCAATATCATTTAAGAGGGTATCTGTGATGATTAAATCACAAGCATATTTTTCCTTTAAGTTGGTTAGCTTGTAATCTCTAAAAATAGTAATATCAAAAAATTGTCCTAAATAGGCCTGTAGAAATAGGCCGACATTACCTTTACCACGCTCGACAACTAATAGCTTTTGTTTCTCAATATGTTGACTTAAATATAGAAATAAATTATCCCAGGTCATTAAAAATAAGTAGGTTAAATGATTAATTGTATAGTCACTAACTTCTTGGGAACAGTCACTAATCATAAGGCTAACTTGTTTTTGAACTTCAGCTAAAAAATGTGGATAATCTTGGTTGAAGTGGTTGATAAAATTTTTACGATAGTCATAAACTAAGAAATTAAGATAGGCATCCTCGTTACCTAATTTTAGTGCATTATGACAGTGCATTATGATCTCATCTTTATTAGTGATAGGAAATCCAACTTCTTCTTCTAAGTGCAACAAAGTCTGACGCCAAGTTTTAAAGTGAGAAAAATGGTTCTCGAGATTAGAAACTTGACTTGGAGAGCTTAGCAATTCCTCGGATAGGAAGGTTGAAAAAAGTTCAGCAATCATTTGCCTAGTTAAGGGGTTTTGGAAAGTCTTGAAGAATCGCTGACGCAAGGCTTTTCCTTGTTCTGTTTCAGAAAGCTGCTCGTCTAAGTATTGGCTGAGATTAGAAAGCTGAGCAGATTGATAGTTCCCCTTAAGGGAGCGCAATAAATTGACCGCTGAATAAATCAATAAATGTCGGTAGTGTGTAAAATCCAAGGTCCAGTTTAGCGTGTCTGCTACAAAAGAAACAAGATCCTCAAGAATATTTTTTGGGATGTAAGGGTCAAAAGGCCAATCATCCATACTATCAATTTCTGAGAAATATTTGAGGAAGAAAAGTCGGATGGCTTTTTCGTCTCCAACAAAAATGAGTTTTTTGACATCTACTGAAAAGTGATAACGGGTAGACAGATAGCTATTTGTTTTTTTTAATAATCGTTTTAAAGTTGAGAGGCTAATAAATAATTTATCAGCTAGTTCTTCTAGGGTTTCTTGTTGAGCAAAAAAGAGTAAATTTAATAACTTCAAAGAGGGGGAATCGTTTAAAAAAGTTTGGTATAATTTCTGAGTTCCGTACTGTTCCTTATAAGTGATAGCTAAATGAGAAGGTTGGTAAGCCATATCTTCAATTTCGGGAAATGTTTTAAGAGTTGAAATCTCAGTTTGGAGTGTCAGAAAGGAGCAATTTAAATAATGACAAACCTTTCTGTAGTCTAATAGAGAGTTATGTTCTTGCAAGAGGGTGATCAATTTCAATTCACGCACTTGCTGATTGGTAAAGATATCCTTATGAAATGGCATAATAGCTCCTTATTGAAATTAGTACAACCCCCTTATGGATAAGTGGTAAAACGATTCCATAAAAGCTTGCTTGTACAAGATATACTAAAATGAGAAATATGTCAATATATTTATAATAAAAAGTTAATAATATCTGCAGCCTATATAAAATTTCTAATAGTTTGAAAATATCGAAAATTTTAAAGTGGAAAAAAACCTATATTTTTATAGCTTTTATCACAGGTTTCAAAAATTTTAAAACACATTAAAAAAATGAGCTTTATTCTCACCTTAAACTCATATATAATTTATTTATAAGAGTGACAAAGTATCCTGGCAATTAGACAGAGAATCTTTGTTACAAAAGGAAACTCTACGAAGTTTAAAAGGAGAAAGAAACAAATGGCTAAACCAATGAAAGCCCGTAAACACACGCTTAGAAAGGCAATTACAACAGCAGTACTAGCTGGAACAACCTTCTCAACCCTAGCAGGAACAGTAACAAGTGTATCTGCTTTAGAGACAGCGCCTCATAAAGATGACTTAGCGAAGCTTAATGCCCTGTATGCTAAATCATTAGTCTATTCAATCCATGATAAAAATCATCCAAGAATGACAGCTGAGCAACTTAATAAAGAACTAGCTGAAATTCTTTCAGGGATAAAACCAGAAACCTTAGCGGCACTTAAAGAAGGCACAAATGAAAAGAGTATTTACTACAATAACCCTAGATTTAATCTTCTAAAAAGTTACGAAGATAAATTTAAATTAGCAATCCCTCAAGATAGCCGTAGTAAATTAACGTCTCTAACGAAAGTTGTTACAGAAGAAGCCGATAAACGCCTTGCTGAGGCTTTGAGAAAAGAAAAAGAAGCTAATCAGGCTTTAGAGGCTGAAAAACAAGCTCTAGAGGCTGAGAAAGCTGCTTTACAAGAAAAAATAACTGCTGAATTAAACAAAATAATTGCTCAACAAGAAGAGTTGATGAAACTTAAGGAAGCATTGAAGTTAGCTGAGTCACAACCAAATGAGAAGGAAGATGTCCCACAAATAGATTCGGCATTACTTGAACAGTTAAAAGCAGCAGAAGCCAAAGCAAACCAACTAAAAGCACAATTAGAGAGCTCAAAACTAGAAGCAAACCAAATAATTGATAAACTAATGCGTGAAATCAACACTGCTAAAGCTGATCAATCGAATTTAGAAAGCTTGAAAGCTTTAAATGAAAAATTACAAGCAACTGTCCAAGACCTACAAACAAAAAATAATGCACTTCTAGAAGCCCTCAACCAAGCTGAATTAGAACGCCAAGTACTTCAAAAGCAATTGCAGGATGCTGAAAATAAAGGTAAGGAACAATCTAAACCAGAAGTAAATAATAATCAGGCTGAAAAAGATGCTAAGATTGCTGACTTAACAGCACAATTAGAAAAACAAAAATCAGATCTTACTAACCTTCAAAATCAATTATCAACAGTTGAAAAAGAGTTAGAGGCAAGCAAGGCTAAACAATCTGAATTAGAAAGAACTATTGGCGAACTGGAAGCTAAACGTGCTGAAAAAGAGGTACCACAAGCTCCTCAAGCTAACAACAACATGACAAATGTACCGTCAGCGCAAGAAGCACCAAAAGCACCGCAAGCACCAAAAGTAGCACAATCTGATGTTGCTAAAAAAGAACAAATAAGAACTGAAGCTCCTAAACAAGAAGCTAAGAATAACTTGCCATCTACTGGCGATGAGATGACAAATCCATTCTTTACAGCTGCTGCAATGGCCATTATTGCAGGAGTCACTGGCTTGACTTTCGCTCATAAACGTAAAGAAGATTAAGTAGGGTGATGATTTCCCCCGAGACATTCAGTCTTACTTAATAGAAAAAGTGTTGCACATGATTTGTGCAACACTTTTTTAGTATCAATCAGCTATTTCTGGGAAGAGCTTTGCTAAGATTTTGGGAGTAATCATTTGACCAGGTCCTTCATGGCAATAGGTGTGCATGTACATTGATGGATTGAAATTTAATTCAATACAAGAACAGTTTGGTTCTTCTAGGCTCGCCTTTTTGCTGATATCTGGAATAATTAAATCGACACCACAGACCCAAGCACCAATTGCTTCTGCCATTTGAGCAGCTAACTTTTTATAGGATGTATCCATCTGATTCGTTAAATCGACAGAGTCTCCACCGGTTGAAATATTTGAGTTGCGTCGAAGCTCAATTTTTTGGCCGGCTTCTAGGATGCTGTCCTCAGCTAAGCCTTCTTGAGCTAGCATCAATTTTTCAATATCTCCCAATTGGATTTTTTCTAAGGGTGACCGATGATCTTTGCCTCGAAGTGGATTTTGATTTTTGATAGCAATTAATTCTTTAATCGTGTGTTTGCCATCTCCAACCACATTGGCGGGCAGGCGAAGAAGAACAGCCTCGCATTTACCATCTAGAATGAAAAAGCGGTATTCTGTGCCGGAAATGAATTCTTCCACCAGAACGTCAGTATCTTCAGAAAAGGCAATATCTAAGGCTTTTTTATAATCTGTTAGGCTAGCTGGCTTTTGGAAGATGGAGATGCCTAGTCCAAAATTAGTTGATTTTGGCTTGACGACAATTGCTTTATCAGAAATAAATTGATAATAACGAATGGCGTCATCTTTTGTCGCAAATTCGCTACCTTTAGGTGTTGGGTAACCTGCCTTGTCAAGAATTTTCTTGGTTACTGTCTTATTAGCCATAGCTAAAGGAACGATATAATTATCTTTAGATGTCATATTACCATTTTTAACATACTCAACATGATTCTCATGCCATAGTTTTAAAAATTGGTCATTCTCGTCCAAAATTTCAAGATGAATTCCTTTTTGGATAACATCAAACATGAGCATTTGTGTTGATAATTCCATGCTTTCATAGCCTTTTAAGGCGTAGGGGGCTTCTTTTAATTCATCGGCAAAGCCTTTGGCTTGTTTTAATCCAAAAGCTTGTAAAGACCCCTCTTGACTGTAATTGGCTAATCGGCCTCCAATGGTTTGTGCAGGATCAGCTACAGCCTGAGTCATCTGTTCTACTAAGTCCGCGTAGTAATTGTCTAATTGGAAGTGTTGGATGAGTTCCGTCATAGCTTTTAGAATTGCTTGTGCGTCAGCTTCTTTGGGTAAGGGCTCAAGGGCTGAAGCAAGGGCAACATCTTCGTTGAGTTGACGTGCGCTAGCAATTTCTCCATCAAAATCAGTCATATCATCCATCCAGATGAGGCTGAGAATGAAGAGGTGAAAGCTATCCAGAGTTTCTTGTGTGATACCAAGTTTGTGGAAGGGGTTGATATCAAAGCTGCGAAACTCAATATAGGTGATGCCCTTTTCCAGGTAATCACGAGACTGTTTGCTGCCGCGTAATCGTACAGACGAGTAGAATTCTTTTTCAAGTGAGAGGGCACCAGAATTAATGGCTGCTTCCATATCTTGAATGTAGTTCTCAATAGAAGAAAAAGAAATGGTAACAGAGTCATCGTTACTATAGCCGAACTGGTGGCTAGCGCGAAGAGCTCGGACGGTATCTTGTGGTGATTGTTTATAAAAGTCTTTTTCGGCAAGTGGACTAGCTCCGAAAAGGTAAGTGACGAACCATTGGTAACGTAAAAATTGTCTTGCAATTTTCATATAGAGCTGATTTTTAAAGTTAGTTAAATTGTCACTGTCGCTTATTTGAAACAAAAGTTTGGTTAAGTCATGTCCTAGCTCAAAGTTATAGTGAATCCCAGAAATTGATTGTAGTTTTTTGCCATAATTTTTTGCCAATTGCTGGCGATATTGGACTTCCTCTTGGTTATCCAGTTTTGCAATTTGGATATCATCTTCAGTAATATATGGTGGCATTGATAAGGGCCAAATATATTCATGTGAATTCATCGAAGATTGAGCAACATCAGTAATAGCAAGGAGTCGCCTCAGTGCTTGTTTAGTTGTTTGCGAAATCGGGGTAATCAATTCTAGCTGTGATTCACTAAAGTCAGTTTGTATATAGGGGTGAAAGTTTCTTGAACCAAGGACTTTGGGATGATTGGTTTTTGCAATTTCCCCAGTTTCTTGGATACGTAACCCTTCACGCTCTAAGCCAAAAGTGGCTTCCATTACATTGGACTGTTGTGGCGCAGTTTGTAATAAGTGATTTAGTACCAAATACTTGGTCTCCTTCATAGTCTTTTATTCCAGTTTACCTGTTTCAAGACTGAATTTCAAAAAATTGATACGGTTGTCACAAAAAGTGGCCTGCCGAGGCAAGCCCTTTCTGAGACTGTTTTAAGGCTGTTTATTATCTGAATCTGTTGGCTGATCAATCTCTTCTTGTGTATGCCGCCCTTGGTTAAGGAGGGCTTGCACAATTTTTTCGTCACGTAATTTTACCGAGTCATTAATCGTTTCTGCTGACTTGATAATAGCATGTTCTAATTGAGTACGTTTTTGACGACCGTGTTCAATAGCAGCAATAATGCCATTATTCTGAGTAACTAGGCTTTCTGCCAAGCTTGTGACAGATTTGATGGACATAGTTGGATTTTGAGCAGAACGTTCTAATGCAGGAATCACTTCTTTACTGGTTTCAGCTAACATTTGAAGGGCTGCATTGTTGGCGTTGACAATGGCATCCGCAGTCACTCCTGATTTGAGTGATTGTTGTAAAATGCCTAGTTGAGCAATTGACAACTTCATCGTAGGGATAGTGTTGCGACGTAGCATGCCAAGCTTTTGACGCATGTCAGAAGACACTTTTACCAAATTTCTCATTTGAGGAGTAGTTGCCCATGCAACATACAAACGACTGAGGTACTCTGTATGTTGTTGTTCAAGGGTATTGATGACCTCCGTTGTTCGTGCTAAAAGATCACTAGCATGTTGATATTCTGGTGTTTGGGCATTTAGTTTTGCAAGTTCTGTTTGGATACTGCTAGCGCGTTTAGTCGCTTCGTTTTGGCTAGCTTCGACAAAGGCAATGACACCTACTAAATTTTCAATTGATGTTGTATTATCTTCAATCAATAGCTCGGCAGAAACAATATTTCTAGCTAATGTGTCCTCTTGTTTGACCACTGCTGCAGCCATGCCATCCATTTTTTGCTCAATATTTTGAGCATCAAAATAGAATTCTTGTAAGGTGTCCTTGCTCTGTTTAAACAACTTTTGAAGTAAATTGGGTTTCTTGTCGAGCTCAGCTGGACCAATGTCTTTATATTTAGCAATAAAACCATTCAGTTCACGGTTGGTATTTTTTAAGAGGTCGTCGACTTGTGGAATTTCAATTTTCTTTTGTTCTGAAAGAATATGATTGACAGTGTTATTGACGCTCTCAACGGCAGCCTGTCCAAAGTCTAAGAGTGCATTTTGATCTGACATAAAACTGTCGACTATAGCTGGAACCTTACTTTGAATGCTTGTTTGCTGCTCAGGACTTAGTTTTTCAAAGAAAGAAATAGGCTTGCTCACATCATTAGCTTCTTGGCTAATAATATCGGTTGTTTTATCATTTTTAGTTATTACATTATTTGCAATCTGATCAATATCAAAATTAAATTCTGGCATATCTCTTCCCCTCTATGCTATTGTTTCTTTTTCTTCGGTGTGTTTGTTGGTTTGCATCATACGTAGGCTAATATCAAAATCACTTAGATCGCTCTCATTAAGTTGTCTTAAGGTTTCATCTAAGTCTAAATCAAACGTTTTGATGGCCTCTAACGCGTTCTCTAAACGTTGTTCAGCTTTATAGTAATCTTTTGGTGATGCTTTAATTTTTAGATAACCATCTAAAATATCATAGAATTTACGCATGTTACTATCGTGAATAGCTTCAAGTTCGGCAACATTACTAGCACATTTGATTTTCTTAAGAATCGTTTGATGATCCGTTTGAATAGATTGATAGAGTTCTTGTAATTCAGGAGCTTGTTGAAGGATTCGTAAATGCAGATCAGGATTTTCCGGACTAGGACCACTAATTTGCTCTAATTTTTCCAACTGTAAAACGATATCAACTTTAACAGCATCAGCTTTTTGATTTATCCGATGATACACTTCTTTAGTAATTTGAGGTTTTAACTGCAATGATTCCTCTTTAATATAGTCGATACGTGCTAGAAGTTGATTAGCTGTCAGTTTGTAATGACTATAGTCATTAATAGCTAAGTAATCATTTAAGAGGAGTGTTTGTTTATCAGCTAAATGAATGGTATTTTTGAGGTCCTGTATGCGTTTTGCCAACCGCTGCCCCTCTATGCGTTTTTGCGTCTTAGTAATATGTCTAAAGCTGATCCCTAGTCCAATAGCGGTGACAAAAAGGGGAATGGCTGGAATTATTTCACTTAGCATACCAACCAATAAAATATAAGAAATCAACCAAACCCATCTAGGGAATTTAGGGATATATTGTATTACATTATCAAATTTTTTTGTCATAAGTGGCTTACCTTTGTTCATACGTATGTTTTTCTTAAAATTCATGTCATTAACCATATTTTACCTTAAAAGGTGATTTTCTTAAAGGGAATGCCGTAGTATTTACAGATTAATAGTTGTAGGCTTTGTCAGAAGATGCTGATTCTTGCAGATTTAAAAGCTAATGTTCGGATTTTTCATTAATGTTGCAAAGTGACTGAGGTGCAAGAGTTTTTTTCCTTAATGTTATTAAGAATGTTGGCTTATTTTTTCATTTTTTGCTATAATAGAGTGTAAGATAAACTGCAGGTGAGATTCCTGCCATGTTTTCAAGAAAGGTGAAGGCCTCTGCTCTGCCATTTTCGAGTAAGCCTATATCGTATACATATGACATCAGTAGTAGTTGTTGGTACCCAATGGGGTGATGAAGGTAAAGGTAAAATCACAGACTTTTTATCTGCCGATGCAGAAGTGATTGCTCGTTATCAAGGTGGCGATAATGCTGGACATACAATCGTCATTGATGGTAAAAAATTCAAATTACATTTGATTCCATCAGGTATTTTCTTCCCAGAAAAAATTTCTGTAATTGGTAATGGTGTGGTTGTTAACCCGAAAGCCCTAGTTAAAGAGCTAGCTTATCTTCATGAAGAAGGTGTAACAACAGATAACTTACGTATTTCAGATCGAGCGCATGTTATCTTGCCGTATCATATCAAGTTGGATCAATTACAAGAGGATTCAAAAGGTGAGAACAAAATCGGAACAACTATCAAAGGAATTGGCCCAGCTTATATGGATAAAGCTGCCCGTGTTGGTATTCGTATTGCCGATTTATTAGACAAAGAAATCTTCGCTGAACGCTTAAAAGCTAATTTGGCTGAAAAAAATCGTTTGTTTGAAAAAATGTACGATAGTACGGCTTTAGCATTTGACGATATTTTTGAAGAGTACTATGCTTATGGTCAAGAAATTAAAAAATATGTCACAGATACATCAGTTATCTTAAATGATGCGCTTGACGGTGGCAAACGTGTTCTATTTGAAGGTGCACAAGGTGTTATGCTTGATATTGATCAAGGAACTTACCCATTTGTAACGTCGTCAAACCCAGTTGCTGGTGGTGTGACAATTGGTTCAGGCGTTGGCCCAAGTAAAATCAACAAAGTTGTCGGAGTATGTAAAGCTTATACAAGTCGCGTTGGTGATGGACCGTTCCCAACTGAATTATTTGATGCGGTTGGCGACCGTATCCGTGAAATTGGTCATGAATATGGCACAACAACGGGTCGCCCACGTCGTGTTGGTTGGTTTGATTCAGTTGTTATGCGTCATAGCCGTCGTGTATCAGGGATTACTAACCTTTCTCTTAACTCAATCGACGTTCTATCAGGTCTTGACACGGTAAAAATCTGTGTGGCTTATGACCTTGATGGCGAGCGTATTGATTACTACCCTGCAAGTTTAGAACAATTAAAACGTTGTAAACCAATTTACGAAGAATTACCAGGTTGGTCTGAAGATATCACAGGTGTTCGTAGCCTTGAAGATCTTCCAGAAAATGCCCGTAACTATGTTCGTCGTGTTGGTGAACTTGTTGGTGTTCATATTTCTACTTTCTCTGTAGGCCCAGGTCGTGAACAAACAAACATTTTAGAGTCTGTTTGGGCAAATATCTAAAGAACAGAGAAGACAAAATAGCAAAAATTAAAGATTGCCTTATCTTATTAAGATTAGGCAGTCTTTTTGTGTGATTTGATTAAAAAATTAATTAAAATAATTATCTATCTTTCTATCATTAGGTTAGTATGAAAGTATGCATTCTTAACATTTTGATGCAAGAAATGACACTTTATTTCTTTATCTAATAGTTATCAAACTCTTATAAACTAATCGTTCAAGAACTTCAAACTGTTTTAAAAAAAAGAACTTCCACTCAACTCCTTAACGTTTTATAATAATACTAATGGGGCGCTAATGAACTTGATATCTAATTAATGGATTTTTTTGTTTGCCTCGTAATAATTATAAAAAGGAAAGAGAGGAGTTATGAAAATGACTCAAAAACAACGATTTTCATTGAGAAAATACAAACTTGGTCTGGCATCTGTAATGCTAGGTGCTTTTTTTGTCAGTACTGCTGTTAGTGCCAATGACGTCCAAGTTGATTCAGTAACAGAAGAAGCAACTGCGGTTGTTACAAGTTCAGAATCGTCTGATAGTACAGGCAAGGTAAGCACGTCTGGTATTGATATGACGAAAGAATTCTGGACACCAGAAGGGTTTTTGAAAGGGCAAAAAGATAACCCTGATCATGTACCCTATAAACATGAGTTGAAGGATAGACTTTGGAATGCAAATGATTTGTTAAAACCAAACTATCTTGAAAAACCTGTAGATACAACTAAAGATCTGTGGACACCAAATGGCTTAACAAAAGGGAATGAAAACAATGCACCACATAAGAGCCCAGAAGCCCGTCAAGAATCAGACCGTTTGTGGACACCAGGTAAGTTGACAACAGAGAACCAACATAAACCACGTGCCCCATTTGTGTTTAAACCGGAATCAATACCAGCGCCAAAAGATCAAACACCAGATTTAACAAAACGCTTATGGCAAGCAGGTGGAATCCTAGAAGGTTACGGTAAAAATAAACCACATAAGAGCCCAGAAGCTCGCCAAGAATCAGACCGTTTGTGGACACCAGGTAAGTTAGCAAACAGAAAGTTTCCTAAATATGAACCAATAGACTATACTAAGCGCTTCTGGCAACCAGGTAAGTATGGTACTGCAAGCAATGGTAGCAACGATAAACGTTCAGAGTTGAATGGAAGAGATGACGCAAAACGTTTATGGACACCAGGTAAGTTGACAACAGAGAACCAACATAAACCACGTGCCCCATTCGTGTTTAAACCGGAATCAACACCAGCACCAAAATTAGATATGAGTCGTAAATTATGGAAACCGGGAACATATGGAACACAAGGTAACAAAGATCACGACAAACGTTCAGAATTGAAAGGAAGAGACGACTCAAAACGTCTGTGGACACCAGGTAAGTTAACAACAGAGAATCAATACAAACCACGTGACCCATTCGTGTTTAAACCGGAATCAACACCAGCACCAAAATTAGATATGAGTCGTAAATTATGGAAACCGGGAACATATGGAACACAAGGTAACAAAGATCACGATAAACGTTCAGAATTGAAAGGAAGGGACGATTCAAAACGTCTGTGGACACCAGGTAAGTTAACAACAGAACACCAATACGAACCACGTGAGCCATTTTACTATCCGCCATTTCCGGATATGAGTCGTCGCTTCTGGCAAGCAGGAACTTATGATGAGGCTAATAATGACGAGTTTGACAAACATAAACCACAATCTCGTCGTAACGAAAGTGATCGCCTCTGGACACCAGGTAAGTTAACAACAGAGAATCAATACAAACCACGTGAACCGTTTTACTATTTTGAAAAACCAGATCCGTCAAAACGTCTTTGGGAACCAGGAACTTATGATGAGGGAGATAATGTAGATTTTGCTCCACATAAACCATGGACTGGTCGCAATGAAAGTACGCGTTTATGGGGCCCAACAAAGCTAGGAGAAAGATTATCAAGTCGTAATTCAATTTCTAATGATTAATCAGGCTAGCTCATATTTCTTCTTTTGGAAGAAGTTATCTAAAAAGGATTCTTCAGTTTGGTGCTACAACTGTAGCACTGAGGCATTATGATGATGTGACTGTCCTGAGTAGCTATCCTTTCATCAAAAAAGTCCTATAATTTCCGTAGTGTCGTATCCACTACGGAAATTATAGAGACTTTATTTTTTGTTTGTCACAGACTATGTTACAATAGGTTTAAAAAAGAGGTGATTTATGACACATCGCGTATACCAGATGTCTTTTCAGAGTATCTATAAAGCTTTAGCTGCTAAAGTGGAACGGAAAGGGGCGAGTCAAGAAGACTTGAACCAACTGATTTCTTGGTTAACTGGCTACTCTTTGGAGCAAATTGTGGCGCTTAAAACGTCAGAAATAACTTATGGGGATTTTATTAATCAAGGCCCGGCCTATACACCCTACCGGGAAAATATCACGGGGAAAATTTGTGGTGTCCAGATAGAATCCATTGCAGACTCAACCATGCAAGAAATCCGACGCCTGGATAAGTTAGTAGATTGGTTGGCGAAAGGTAAAAGTGTCGAAGCTATAAGAAGCAAATATGAAGGCACTAAATAAGAAGTTGGTTTAGAACCAATCAACTGATACATATAAAAAATCCTTATTATTGTTACGAGTAATGTCGTAGCTATAATAGGATTTTTTGTTAAAAATAACAATGAATATTGTGATTGAGAAAGACTTGCTGATATTCTTCTAGATCTTCAGGGTGGTAGGCTGCAACATCTGACATGGTGTAGTCTCTTCCAAGTAGTTTATACTTGTTTTCGCCAAATTGATGGAAGGGGAGGAGTTGAACTTGATTGATGTCTAGGTCGTTAAAGAGTTTGGAAAAAGCTTCAGCATCTTCCAAGCTATCATTAAAATGTGGAATAATGGGGATGCGAAGGACGATAGTTTTGCCACTTTTAAAAGCATAGTGGATATTTTTGATGATCACATCGTTTGCTACCCCGGTTACCTCACGGTGTCTGCTGTTATCATAGTGCTTTAGGTCAGTATAGATGAAATCAACATATTGGATTAACTCAACAAAGCGACTGTGATTGGTGTAGGCAGTCGTTTCAATGGCAGTATGAAGTCCCTCTTCTTTTGCTTTCGCTAGAATTTCTTTAGCAAAAGCAAATTGGGCAAATATTTCCCCACCAGAGAGTGTTAGACCACCGCCTGATTCCTCATAAAAATCGCGATCTTTCAGTACTTCTTCCATTATTTGGTCAATGGTCTTGACTTGGCCAACAGTTTCGTAGGACTGCCCGTCTGCTTTTAGCATGTTCTCGGGTTCCCTTTTTTGAGATTCGGGATTGGCACACCAAGGACAGAGTAAGGGGCACCCTTTTAAAAATACGGTAGTCCGAATACCAGGGCCGTCATGGATGCTAAAATGTTGAATATTAAATACGATACCTTCTTTTGCCATAATGGAATTTTCCTTTCCTATACCGATATCATAACAGATATACGTAAATAAATCAATTACGTTCGAAAGCTTTTACTTCTTTTCATTTTGAAAGAGAATTGATACAATTAATGGTGAAGCTAACTATATGAATAGACTAGTAAAGTTGATGGTAATAGTCTTTCAAAAGTATTACAGTTACCGATTCTTTATTAGAAAATGAGATGGCTTAATGTGCCTCTATAGTTGTGCCATCCTATTGTCACTGACAGTCAGGTGATAAGGGACTGTTGAGGGATCATCAATGTGACGGTGTTTAAAAGTAGAAGGTGAGATTCTGCAATCATGAGAGAAGAACGAAGACGGCTGATAGCCAAAATTGCTTACATGCATCATGTCAAAGAGAAAAGTCAGACCCAAATCTCAAAAGAAATGGGTATTTATCGAACCACAGTTTGTCGCATGCTGGCAAAAGCAAAGGAAGAAGGTATTGTTCAGGTTACTTTAAAAGGTTATGATACAGAGCTTTTTGCACTTGAAGAATATGTGAAAGAAAAATATTTATTGGAAAATATCGAAATTATTGCCAATAGTCCAGAAGACGACGACACCTTACTCTTACAAAAAATGGGTAAAGCCGCTGCAGAAATTGTTCGTAACTTAATTGAAGATGGAGACAGAATTGGCTTATCCTGGGGGAGTTCCCTTAGTGCTATGATCGATCATTTTGAAGCAAAAGTCACCAATGATGTGGTTGTTCTTCCTTTAGGAGGTGGACCTAGTCATGTTAATGCACATTTGCATGTCAATAGTTTAATTTATCGATTAGCAAAAGATTTGAAGGCAAAGAGTGTTTTTATCAATGAAAAAGTTATCCAAGAAAATACTGTTGCGGTAGAAGCATTTAAGTCATCAGGCTACTATAAAAATACGTTACAAAAATGGTCACATCTGAATATGGCAATTGTTGGCATAGGTGGTGAGCTTGATAAGAATGAAACTAGTCAGTGGCGAGATTTATTGACAGATAAGGACTATAAGAATCTTCAAGAAGAGCAAGCTATTGGTGAAGTTTCTTATCGGTTTTATAATAAAAAAGGTATCAAGGTCTGTAGTTCACTGCAAGATAGGACCATTGGAATTACTATTGAACAGTTGACGATGGTTCCCAAAACCATCGCCATTGCAAGAGGGGCTGAAAAGACACAGGCTCTGCTTGCGGCACTTAGAGCAGGTTTTATGAATTATCTAATCACTGATCGTGAAACCATTCTAGCAGTTCTCGCCTTGGATGGAGACAAGTATTACGGGAGATAGAAATAAGATAAAAAGATATTGCACTTTCGTGCAATATCTTTTGCTTTCGATTTGACTGGAAAACTATTGCTTTTATTGAAGAAATAGATGGAAAATAATTACGAAAAAAACAATGTTATTTACAAATGAAAGTTTATAAACTATGTTAATTTTGTGAGGCAATATGTAAATGATTCATAGTAATGCAGCACCTTACTAACATGACTTGGTAAAGACAGAGTTTGTAGTGGTGAAGGTTATTGTGCTTTTATAGCTAAAGAAATATGACTGATGCCCTTGTTGAAAATTGGTGACAGCATAGTTGATAGGAGTTGAAAATAAGAATACTATTAAATTTTTAATATTTAATTACGTTCGTAAGGTATTATTTCTTTTCAATTTCGTTTAGAATTGATACAATACCAATGAGGTAGAAAAATGAATCGATTAGAAGAAATTGTCCAATTAGTGTCCCAAAAAAAGAAGATAGATGTCAATAGTTTATCTGAGAAATTAGGTGTTTCAAAGGTAACTATCCGAAAAGACTTAGATAAGCTAGAAAGTAAAGGGTTGTTAAGACGAGAACATGGCTATGCTGTGTTAAATAGTGGTGATGATTTAAATGTTCGTTTGTCTTATAATCACGATGTTAAACAAAAAATTGCTGAGAAAGCAGCAGAATTGGTTCATGATAATGATACCATTATGATTGAATCAGGATCAACTTGTGCTTTGCTGGCAGAAGTTTTGTGTCAAAGTAAACGTAATATTAAAATCATTACGAATTCTTGTTTTATTGCTAATTATATCCGTCAGTATTCAACCTGTCAGATTATTTTGTTAGGTGGTAATTATCAGCCTAATTCAGAGGTGACTGTTGGTCCCTTGTTGAAAGAGATGATTTCCTTATTCCATGTGACACATGTTTTTGTTGGAACAGATGGGTTTAATGCTGAGATAGGATTTATGGGGAAAGACATGATGCGCACAGAAGGTGTCAGAGCAATGGCGCAAGCTGCTGAACAAGTTACCATCCTAACAGACTCTAGTAAATTTGATCGATCAAGTTTAGTGCACCAGCTATCTTTAGAAACTGTTAAGCGTGTTATCACCGATTCGCATCTGAAGGCAGACCATAAGGAAGTCTTGCTAGAAAATGGCATCGACGTGATTTTTGTATAGGATAGGAGCTTAGGATGAAAGATGAACGCAAACGCCTCCTAGCTAAAATTGCTTATATGTACTACATAGAAGAAAAGAGTCAGACACAAATTGCGAAAGAACTATCTATCTATCGAACAACTATTTGCCGTCATCTTGCTAAGGCAAAGTCAGAGGGTATTGTTCGTATTGAAATTAGTGACTTTGATACCAAACTTTTTCAACTTGAAGACTACGTGAGACAAAAGTATGGGATTGAAAAAATTGAATTGGTCGCTGATATCGCATCTGACAGACCAGAAGAAGTTCTCACAAAGGTTGCTAGGGCAGCGGCTGAATTGGTTCGACAGACCATTAGTGATGGTAACCGTGTTGGCTTATCTTGGGGGTCTTCTATCTCGAGTATGATTGATGAATTGGATGGCAAGTCATTGAAAGATATTTCAGTTTTACCATTGGCTGGTGGACCAAGTCATATTAATGCAAAATATCATGTTAATACCCTTGTTTACCGTTTGGCACGTATTTTTCACGGTGAAAGTACTTTTATCAATGCTATGGTCATTCAAGAAAATGTTGCTCTGAGTCAAGGGATAAGCGGTTCAAAGTATTTTCAAACAATTTTGAAGGATTGGCAGCAGTTAGATCTTGCAATTGTCGGAATAGGTGGCGAACCTAATGAAACACAAGAAAGTCAGTGGCGAGATCTGTTAACAGCTGAAGATTATGAGGAGTTGCGACAGCAAGATGCTGTCGGTGAAATTTGTTGCCGTTTCTTTAATGAAAAGGGGCAGGCCGTCTATCAAAATCTTCAAGATCGAACAATTGGAATTGACTTAGAACAACTGAGAGAAGTTCCTAAGACTATTGCTATTGCAAGTGGGACTGAGAAGGCAAAAGCGATTCAAGCAGCTTTAAAATCAGGGGTTATTAACTGCTTAGTTACTGATCGAACAACGATCTTAGCTGTCTTAGCTTTAGAAGGAGATAAGCAAATCAATAACTTTCTGGCTGAGTAGTAAAACTTATAAAAAAGTCACCTTCTGATAATTCAGAAGGTGACTTTTTATAGGAGTTGCTAGGCTAATTGTTTAAAAATTACGAACCATCCAACAATTAGCACAAATGTGCTAGTTAAATAATTATCGCACTAAAGTATTGCTAAAGAAATGCCTCGATGATAAAATTTAATTATAAAATGTAAACGGTTGCAATCAAAGGTAGTAACTAATATAAAAGGAGTTAATATGGAAATTATTATACCGGATCAAATGATTATGGGGCTTATTTTAGATGCAGGTAATGCCAAACAGCATATCTACCAAGCCTTAAAATTGGCAAAAAAAGATGATTTTACAGCCTGTGATGAGGAGATTGCTTTGGCCGATCAAGCCTTACTTGAAGCACATAATTTGCAAACACAGTTCCTAGCACAAGAAGCTAGAGGGACTAAGTCAGAGATTACGGCTTTATTTATTCATTCACAAGATCATTTGATGACGACAATTACTGAAATCAACCTCATCAAAGAAATTATTGATTTGCGTCGTGAACTTCAATTACAAAACCATTAAAATAAAGGAGAAAAAGATGATTAAGATAGGATTATTTTGTGCAGCAGGCTTTTCAACCGGTATGTTGGTTAATAACATGAAAATCGCTGCAGAAGACAGAGGTATTGCATGTGATATTGAAGCTTACCCTCAGGGAAACTTAGCTGACTATGCCCCAAATCTAGATGTTGCTCTTCTTGGTCCACAGGTAGCATATACCCTTGATAAATCAGAAGCAATTTGTAAAGAAAATGGCATTCCAATTGCAGTTATTTCATTTGCAGACTATGGCATGCTTGATGGTAATAAAGTTTTAGATTTAGCATTGTCACTAATTGACAAGTAGGAGGCTTAACATGAAACAAGTCAATACACAAAAAATAATTACACCAATTATGACATTTGTTAATATGCGTGGAATTATTGCACTTAAAGATGGTATGCTTGCCATTTTACCCCTAACGGTTGTTGGTAGTTTGTTTCTTATTATTGGGCAATTACCATTTGAAGGCTTAAATAATGCCTTAGCTGATATGCTTGGAAAAAACTGGACAGAACCTTTTATGCAAGTTTACAGTGGTACGTTTGCCATTATGGGGTTGATTTCTTGTTTCTCAATTGGTTACTCTTACGCAAAAAATTCAAAAGTTGAGCCATTGCCTGCCGGCGTGCTCTCTTTAGCTGCCTTTTTCATTCTTTTAAAATCATCATATGTGCCAATAAAAGGTGAACCAATTGGTGATGCCATGAGTAAAGTTTGGTTTGGTGGACAAGGGATCATCGGAGCCATTCTTATTGGTTTAACTGTAGGAGCTATTTATACTTTCTTTATCAAACGACACATGGTGATTAAGATGCCTGAACAAGTGCCACAAGCTATTGCTAAACAATTTGAAGCGATGATTCCTGCTTTTGCAATTTTTATTCTTGCCATGATTGTTTACATTATGTCTAAAATGATGACTGGTGGAGGAACATTTATTGAAATGATTTACTCCGTCATTCAAGTGCCACTTCAAGGGCTAACAGGTTCCTTGTATGGTGCCATTGGTATTGCTTTTTTCATTTCCTTCTTATGGTGGTTCGGGGTCCATGGGCAATCTGTTGTCAATGGTATTGTAACGGCATTATTACTCTCAAATTTAGATGCCAATAAAGCCATGCTAGCGACAGGTAAATTATCATTGTCTAATGGTGCACACGTTGTTACGCAACAGTTTCTGGATAGCTTCCTTATCATCTCAGGATCTGGCATTACCTTCGGCTTAGTTATTGCGATGCTATTTGCTGCAAAATCTAAACAATATAAAGCTTTAGGTAAGGTTGCTGTTTTCCCAGCTTTGTTTAACGTGAATGAGCCAATTGTTTTTGGCTTCCCAGTGGTTATGAACCCATTGCTGTTCCTACCATTTATTATGGTTCCAGTTTTTGCAGCGATAATTGTTTACAGTGCAATTTCAATTGGTTTTATGCAACCATTTGCTGGTGTTACCTTACCTTGGTCAACCCCAGCTATTATTTCAGGCTTCATGGTTGCCGGTTGGCAAGGAGCTTTTATTCAATTAATTATTTTAACCATGTCAACAATCATTTATTTTCCATTTTTCAAAATTCAAGACAAAATGGCCTATGAAAGTGAATTAGAACAAGAAGTTAAGCTTGCAAAGTGATGCACAAATGTGCAAAATATTTTAACTTGATTTTACCATCTGGAAACTCTTACTTGCCTCCAGTAATATGATAGAATAGTTACGAAAGAAACATTATTAATTTCGTAAGAAACGAGGACAACCTTATGATCCAAACACAAACTTCCCATTTTGGCAACCTCACAAAAAGAATGTCAGCTTACCGCGAGGCTGTTTTAGACAAAAAACCGTATATTGATGCTGAACGTGCTATTCTAGTAACAGAAACTTATAAAGCACATCAAGACAAACCAGCAAATCTCAAGCGAGCTTATATGTTGCAAAATATTTTGGAGCATATGTCAATCTACATTGAAGATGAAAGTTTGATTGCTGGAAACCAAGCTTCTTCAAACAAAGATGCACCAATCTTCCCAGAGTATACCCTTGAATTTGTTATTAATGAATTGGATCTCTTTGAAAAACGTGATGGTGATGTCTTCTATATTACAGAAGAAACCAAAGAACAATTACGGTCGATTGCACCCTTCTGGGAAAACAATAACCTTCGTGCACGCGCAGGGGCTCTCTTACCAAAAGAAGTTGACGTCTATATGGAAACTGGCTTCTTCGGCATGGAAGGTAAGATGAACTCAGGCGATGCCCACTTAGCTGTTAATTACCAAAAAGTCCTTGAGTTTGGATTGAAAGACTTTGAGAAGCGAGCACATGCAGCAAAAGATGCTTTAGACTTGACCGTTCCGGAAAATATCGACAAGTATCATTTCTACGACTCTATTTTCATCGTCATCGATGCCATTAAAACCTACTCTCGCCGTTATGCGGAGTTGGCTCGTCAAATGGCTGAAACGGCTTCGGCTGATCGCAAAGCTGAACTTTTGGAAATTGCCCGTATTTGTGACAAGGTGCCTTATGAGCCAGCTGAGACATTTGCAGAAGCGGTCCAATCTGTTTGGTTTATCCAGTGTATTTTGCAGATAGAATCAAATGGTCACTCCCTCTCTTATGGACGTTTTGACCAATACATGTATCCTTATGCCAAAGCAGATTTAGAAGCTGGACGTGAAACAGAAGACTCAATTGTTGAACGCTTAACCAATCTTTGGATTAAAACCTTGACCATTAATAAAGTGCGTAGCCAATCTCATACTTTCTCATCTGCTGGTAGCCCAATGTATCAAAATGTAACGATTGGTGGTCAAACCAGAGATAAAAAAGATGCCGTCAACCCAATGTCATACATGGTCTTGCGTTCAGTAGCCCAAACCAAATTACCACAACCAAACTTGACTGTTCGTTACCATAAAGGCTTAGATAATGACTTTATGAATGAATGTATCGAAGTCATGAAACTTGGATTTGGGATGCCAGCTATGAATAATGATGAAATTATTATTCCATCCTTTATCAAAAAAGGTGTCTTGGAAGAAGATGCTTATGACTATTCAGCTATCGGCTGTGTTGAAACAGCTGTCCCTGGTAAATGGGGCTACCGTTGTACAGGAATGAGCTATATCAACTTCCCTAAAATCCTATTAATCACTATGAATGATGGTGTTGATCCATCATCTGGTAAACGCTTTGCAAAGGGACATGGCTACTTTAAAGATATGAGCTCTTATAATCAGTTGAAAGCAGCCTGGGATGAAACACTCCGTGAAATTACTCGGATGAGTGTTATTGTCGAAAATGCCATTGACCTTGGTCTGGAGCGCGAATGCCCAGATATTCTATGTTCTGCCTTAACGGATGATTGTATCGGCCGTGGGAAGACTCTGAAAGAAGGCGGTGCCGTCTATGACTTTATCTCTGGCCTTCAAGTAGGGATTGCCAACCTTGCTGATTCCTTAGCAGCGCTTAAGAAATTAGTCTTTGAGGAGAAGAAACTGACCCCTCAAGAATTATGGCATGCTCTGGAGACCGATTTCGCGGGAGACCGCGGTGAAGAAATCCGCCAAATGCTAATCAACGATGCTCCTAAATATGGGAATGACGATGATTATGCAGATCTTTTGGTGGTAGATGCTTACGACACTTACATTGATGAGATTGCGAAGTATCCAAGTACCCGTTATGGTCGTGGTCCTATTGGTGGTACCCGTTATTCAGGAACGTCTTCTATTTCGGCCAATGTTGGTCAAGGTAAAGGAACTTTGGCAACACCAGATGGTCGTCATGCGGGAACACCTCTTGCTGAAGGTTGCTCGCCTGAACATAGTATGGATAAAAAGGGACCAACCTCTGTTCTTAAATCTGTTTCTAAATTAAGGACAGATGAAATTGTCGGTGGGGTCTTGTTAAATCAAAAAGTTAACCCACAAACACTTGCTAAAGAAGAAGATAAAGTCAAGTTGATGGCCCTTCTAAGAACCTTCTTCAATCGTCTGTATGGGTATCACATTCAATACAATGTGGTCTCTCGTGACACACTCATTGATGCACAAAAGCATCCTGAAAAACACCGTGATTTAATTGTCCGTGTGGCTGGTTATTCTGCGTTCTTTAATGTTCTCTCTAAAGCCACTCAAGATGATATCATCGAACGGACTGAACATACATTATAAAAGGAAAAGTATTATGGAATATATGTTAGATACCCTCAATCTTGAGGCAATCAAAAAATGGTCAAAAATTTTACCCCTGGCTGGAGTTACGTCAAATCCGACAATTGCTAAAGCTGAAGGTGATATCGATTTCTTTGAACGTATTAAAGAAGTTCGTACTATTATTGGAGATCAAGCTTCTATTCATGTTCAAGTAGTCGCAAAAGACTATGAGGGGATATTAAAGGATGCTGCTGAAATTCGTCGTCAGGCCGGAAATGATATTTTTGTTAAAATTCCTGTAACAACTGAAGGATTAGCAGCTATTAAGACCTTAAAGGCCGAGGGCTATCATATTACTGCCACAGCAATCTATACAACATTCCAAGGTTTATTAGCTATTGAAGCTGGTGCCGATTATTTAGCACCTTACTACAATCGTATGGACAATTTAAATATTGATCCAGAAGCTGTCATTGGACAGTTAGCCGAAGCGATTGATAGAGAGTGTTCAGATAGTAAAATTTTAGCTGCCAGTTTTAAAAATGTTGGTCAGGTAAACAAAGCCTTTGCTTTAGGTGCGCAAGCTATAACAGCAGGTCCAGATGTTTTCGAAGCAGGTTTTGCAATGCCTTCTATTCAAAAAGCAGTGGATGATTTTGGGACTGATTGGGAAAGCCTCTATAACCAAAGACACATATAATGTGATAAAAAGGAACAGATTGGAGATTTTTTATGAAAGTATTTGCTAGTCCATCTCGCTATATTCAAGGGAAAAATGCCTTGTTTGATAATCATAAGCATATTCTCAATTTAGGTGTCAAACCAATTCTCTTATGTGATGACTTAGTGTATCAGATAGTTGGCGAAAAATTTGAAACTTACCTCAATGAGCATGACATTTCTGTAAATTATGTTGCCTTTAATGGTGAAGCATCGGATAATGAAATCAACCGTGTTACTGAGCTTGGTCGTGATAAGGAAAATGATTTAATCATTGGACTTGGTGGCGGTAAAACAATTGATAGTGCCAAAGCTATTGCTGATCAACTTAATATTCCATTAATCATTGCCCCAACGGTAGCATCAACGGATGCCCCAACATCTGCTTTATCAGTTATTTATACAGACGATGGTGCTTTTGAAAAATATATTTTTTATTCAAAAAACCCAGATCTTGTATTGGTTGATACCCAAGTTATCTGTCAAGCTCCACCACGTTTGCTAGCCTCTGGGATAGCAGATGGCTTAGCAACCTGGGTTGAAGCACGTGCGGTTCTTCAAAAGAATGGTGATACCATGGCTTTTGGCAACCAAACCTTAGCAGGAATAGCAATAGCTCAAGCTTGCGAAAGAACACTCTTTGCTGATGGTTTACAAGCCATGGCTAGTTGCCAAGAAAAAGTTGTGACCAAAGCATTTGAAAATGTGGTCGAAGCCAATACCCTACTCAGTGGTCTAGGTTTTGAAAGTGCTGGCTTAGCAGCTGCGCATGCTATTCATAATGGGTTTACTGCCTTAGAAGGGGATATTCATCATTTAACCCATGGTGAAAAAGTAGCTTATGGGACATTAACCCAGTTGTTCTTGGAAAATAAACCTAAAGAAGAGATTGATCGGTATATTCGTTTTTACCAACAAATTAAAATGCCAACGACATTAAAGGAAATGCATCTTGATCAAGCAAGCTATGATGAATTACTTAAAGTTGGTAAGCAAGCAACCATTGAAGGTGAAACAATTCATCAAATGCCATTTAGTATATCAGCAGAAGATGTAGCTGATGCACTCTTAGCTGTTGATGCCTATGTGAAGACTCTTTAATCTTGTAGGAATCAGTCAAAAGATAGTGGGAAAAAATCAGTAATTTAGTAGAAATTTGATTTTGTCTTCCCACCTCCGCAAAGTTGAGTAGGGCTGTAACACCTGATTTCAACGTATTAGAGTTCACTCAACCACCGCGTTACTTACATAAATCTATAAAAACATACTAAGATTAGTAGTGAAGAAATTTCCGACGGGAGAAATCTTCACTACTTTTTCCTTTGTGATAAAGTAGAGGTGGTTTTTCTATCTGATGTATAATGTTGGCATCAAAAAGTAAATCTCATGAAATGTAGAAAGGTCCGTAAGGTCATGTCATTATTCCAAAAAGAAAAGAGTCGTCATGTTGTAGCGTTTAATGATGAGCAAAAAACGGTCATAATATTTAACAAAAAAATTGATTACAGTCAGCTTAAAGAGGTTAAGTTGTTGGTTTCGGGTGTTTCTTCTACGATAGAAGAATTACAAATGAGGCTTGATCCACAGCTGCATTACCTTGATTATTATGCCATGACATCTTTAGAAGTCGTTATTATGTTGAAATCACCTTCTAAAAGTGAAGTCATTTCTTTTTTTAAGACACCCTATCAAGCTTCAGAAAAAGAAAGGCTAGCTTTGGCTAGAGAAGCTATTGACATAGTCAGCAAATTAACGAAGCTAATCAAAAAAAGCAATCACAGCCAATTTGACAGCCAAGAAGCTAGTCATTATACTTGGATTATAAAAAAGGTGAGTAATTACTTACCTAAAAGGGGTGTATATGGAACAGTTATATGTGCTTGATGCATTAGAAAAATCATATGGCCAAACGAAAATCCTTGATAAGGTTAGCTTTTCGCTATGTGCCGGTCAAATTGTTGGACTCATAGGACCGTCTGGTGCTGGTAAATCAACGATGATTAAATTGAGTTTAGGCATGGAAAAAGTTGATTCAGGCCAGTCAACCATATTAGGTGTTGCGATGCCCAATCGACAAGTGCTTGGGAAGATTGGATACATGGCACAATCGGATGCTCTTTATGAAAATTTGACAGCTTATGAAAATCTTAAATTTTTTGCTCGAATGAAAGACATGAAAGGTCAGTCCCTTAAAGAATCAATTATGCATGTCAGCAAAATTGTTGGTTTAGAAAATGATCTGTCTAGATTAGTTTCGGGCTTTTCAGGAGGAATGAAAAGGCGCCTATCATTAGCTATTGCCTTATTAGGTCACCCTCAAGTTTTGATTCTAGATGAACCAACAGTTGGCATCGACCCATCCTTACGTTTGAAAATTTGGCAGGAATTATACCAGCTAAAAGATAGGGGTGTCGGCATTTTAGTAACAACCCATGTTATGGACGAAGCCGAGAAAACAGATAAAGTGGGTTTGTTGCTCGATGGACGGTTAATAGCACTAGATACACCAACGAATTTAAAAGCATGCTATGGCGTCTCAAGTATAGAAGAAGTCTTCTTGAAAGCAGAGGGAGAACAAGATGATTAGTGCTATTGTAAAAAAGATCATTACGGAGTTACTCAGGGACAAACGAACGGTCCTTATGATGTTTGTTGCCCCTATTTTCATCCTTTTTCTTATGAATGTGATGTTTTCAGCAGAAACCAGTGTATCTGTGAATCTTGCAGGGAAGAACCTCCCAACAGAATTGGTCAAAGGATTAAAGAAAGTAGATGGCATTCGTCTGACAACTGTTTCTTCACGAAAAGAAGCAGTTAAAGGAATGACAACCGATAAGTATGATGCTTACCTTGTCAGAGAAGATGATGGGAACTACGGTCTCCTCCACGCTAATACAGATAGCTCAAAGACCAAATTCACGCGTCAAGCCATTAAATCAGTCCTGACGGCAGATGGACAAAAGGAACTGATTTCAAGCATCAGTAAAAAATTAGCACAGTTAGCACTGCCAAAGGCAACACCGCAAACGAAAACTGCACTTCAAATCGACCCATCTAAACTTCCCAAAATAAGTCAAAGCTATCACTATGGCGATAAAAATACCAGCTTCTTTGCAAAAATGATACCCGTTCTAATTGGTTTTATTACTTTTTTCTTTGTTTTTTTGATTTCGGGAATGGCTTTGCTGAAAGAAAGGACCTCAGGCACACTTGATCGTCTCTTAGCAACCCCAGTCAGAAGATCACAAATTGTTTTTGGTTACATGATTTCCTATGGCATACTGGCCTTAATTCAGACAACCATTATTGTCATTGCATCTGTTTACTTTATGAAGTTAGAAGTTGTAGGTAACATTTATTTATTAATCTTTGTTAGTAATGTTTTAGCATTAGTGGCCTTAGCCTTTGGAATTTTGTTATCAACGCTTGCGAAATCAGAATTCCAAATGATGCAATTCATTCCCTTGGTCGTTTTACCACAGCTTTTTTTCTCGGGCATCATTCCATTAGACACCATGGCTAGCTGGGTCAGAGGCATTGGAAAATTCTTGCCCTTATCATACTCTGGACATGCTATGTCAGCAATCGTTTTACAAGGTAAAGGAATTGCTGATATTTGGCTGGATATAGCTGTTTTGTTAATGATTTTAGTTGTCCTCACAATTGCTAATATTTTAGGGATGAAACGCTACCGTAGAGTGTAGAAAGGACTTTGTCTTCACTTTGAAAAGACCCTTGATCTTTTTTTTTGAGGTCATATTCAGGTCACATTTCTTTTTTATAATAAGGACATATTCATTATGAAGGAGAAAATGATGTTGACATTAGCATGGGAAGAAATTAAATACCAACCCAAAAAATATATTTTAATCGAACTACTTATTGTCTTAATGTTGTTTATGGTTCTTTTCTTAACAGGTCTTAGCAATGGTCTTGGACGTGAGGTAAGTGCTCAAATTGATAACTATGGCAATTTAACTTATATCTTAAAAGATGATGCTAAAGGTAATATTACCTATTCTAATATGACGCAAAAAGATAAAGATAACTTATCAGATAAAGCACTTACTAATCTATCAGGCTTGACGATTCAAAGAGCAAATGTGACAAAAGACGGCAAAGGAGATAAAAAAGATATTAGCTATTTTGCTATTGAAACTAGTAAACTCTTAAACCCTGACATTAGTCAGGGGAAGGCTTTATCGACAGGTAAAGAGGTAGTTCTTGATGACAGTTTTAAACGAGAAGGGATTCGTATTGGTGATAAACTTAAGGACTCAGCCTCTGAACTCAGTTTAACAGTTGTTGGCTTCACAAAGGATGCTAAATATGGCCATAGTGCTATTGGATTTATCAGTAAAGACACTTATGTTGCTATGCGTCAGGCAAACCAACCTCATTATGAGTGGTTACCTCAGGCTTATGTGACTGATCATCAACTGTCAAATAAAGATTTGCCAAGTAGTTTAAAAGCTTATCAGAAGCAGTCAATTATTGAACAGATTCCAGGCTATCAAGCTGAGCATTTGACCTTAACAATGATTACTTGGGTGCTTTTACTGGCTTCGGCAGCTATTTTAGGCGTTTTCTTTTATATTTTAACCTTGCAAAAATTACATCAGTTTGGTGTCTTAAAAGCTATCGGATTCACCATGTCAAAAATTGCTTTAGCACAAATCCTGCAAATTGTCATTTTAGCAAGCATTGGTATTAGTGTAGGAATCCTAGCAACACTTGGTTTGGCTCAAGTTATGCCTTCAGGTATGCCATTCTTTTTAGAATACCAAAGGATAGTAGTGGTTGCATTAAGTTTTGTCGCTATTACTGTTACCTGTGGCGCACTTTCTTTATTGAAAGTGAGACAAGTAGACCCTGTTCAAGTTATTGGTGGAAATGGAGAGTAAAATGAGTGTATTACAATTAAAAGGAATAACAAAAAGTTTCCAAGATGGTGAACAAGAACATCTTATTTTAAATAATCTTGATTTGACTGTTGATAAGGGGGAATTTGTTGCTATTTTAGGTCCTTCAGGATCGGGCAAGTCAACACTTTTATCAATTGCAGGGCTGTTGTTATCAGCTGATTCTGGGCAGGTCAAATTGGCTGATCACGAACTAAGTCAGTTGAAGCAAAGCCAATGGACAAAAAAAAGGAATGAATTGCTCGGCTTTATCTTCCAAGATCATCAATTGTTACCTTTTATGTCTATCAAACAACAATTAGCTCTGGTTGCTGGAATAAAAGATGACCGCAAGAAAAAAGAAATTGAAGCAGATATTCAAGAATTACTTAAAGAATTAGATATTTTATCTTGTCAAAATAAACGACCTAATAAAATGTCAGGTGGACAAAAGCAACGCGCAGCTATTGCACGTGCCTTTGTAGGTAATCCCCAGTTAATTTTAGCTGACGAGCCAACAGCCAGTCTAGATGCCACTAGAGGGCGTGAAATTACTGAACTCATCCGAAAAGAAGTCAAGGCAAAAGGGAAGGCAGCTGTCATGGTAACACATGACCAACGCATCTTAGACTTAGTTGATACGATCTATGAATTAAAAGATGGTAAATTAGAAAAAGTTTCTTAGTGCCTGGTGTGATATAATGTCATCAAAGGAGAGTTTATGTTTCATATCCTAGTAGCAGAAGATGATATCAGTTTAAATAAGATTATCACTACAAAATTAAAGCAAGCTAATTTTCAAGTTTTTTCAGCATCCAATGGTCAGGAAGTTCTAGATATTTTGGATCAACAGCAGATTGATTTATTGATTACGGACATCATGATGCCCGTGATGGATGGTTATACTTGTGTCAAGCTGTTAAGAGAAGCCGACTATACCTTACCAATCTTAATGATGACAGCAAAATCTCAGTTTGAATCCTTAGAAGAAGCTTTTAAAGTCGGCGTTGATGATTATTTGGTTAAACCTATTCGATTGCAAGAACTCGTTTTGAGAGTGCAGGCTCTTTTAAGACGGGCGCAATTGGAAGCCAATCACGTGTTGAACTTTGCTCATACAAGATTAGATTATCAAGATTTGACAGTTACCAATCTGGATACTGGTGCTATTGAACAGGTCCCAATGAAAGAATTTTATGTTCTTTATAAGTTATTGAGTCGCCCTGAAAAAATCTTTACACGACTAGATTTACTAGATGATATTTGGGGCATGGGAGATGATAAGGATGAACGTCTGGTAGATGCCTGCATTAAGCGGATTAGACAAAAATTTAAAGGCAATTCTGATTTTGAAATAGTCACTATCAGGGGGCTAGGCTACAAAGGAAAAGTGATACATGAAAAAAACTAGGGAACTTCAATTTTCATTGCGTTATTATTTTGTGATGTTATTCATTGCAATCTTAATTATCAGCTGTTTATCTGCTATTGTCCTGGTAACCTTACTAAAAACAATGTTCAACCTGGAGGGGGGCACTTATTTTTGGCTTACAATGTATAGTTTGGTTATTTTACTTGTAGGTAGTCTCATTATGTGGCAAGGATCAATTCACTTGACCAAGCCAATTAGCGATTTGAACCGAGCTGTTAAACGTGTTTCCACAGGTGATTTTTCAACAAAAATAGTTCGCAAAGCTTACCCTAACGATCAGGCACCTTTTCACAATGAGATTGATGAGTTAAGTCAAAATTTTAATCAAATGTCAGAGGACTTACAGAATTTAGCCCAATTGCGTCAGGATTTTATCTCAAATGTCTCGCATGAGTTGAAGACACCAATAGCTTCACTTTCAGGAATTAGTGAATTATTATTGTCAGACCAACTAGAATTAGCTGATAGAGCAGACTTATTGCATTTGATGCAAAGTGAAACAGATAGATTAAGTCGCTTGTGTGAGAGCATTTTAAATTTATCAGGACTTGGTAAAGGGTATCAAGCTAAGGATGAGTCCGTAAATATTAGTGAGCAAATCAGACATGCGGCGATTATGCTAACAGAAAAATGGCAAGACAAAGTAATCAATTTTTCACTACCTGACGCTTCAACAAGTCCCATCATCACAGATGCAGATTTAACCATGCAAGTGTGGATGAATGTGATGGATAATGCCATTAAATATTCCCCAGAGCAAGTTGACTTGACTGTTACCTATGATCAAACGCCAAAAGGCTTATCAGTCAGCATCACAGATAAGGGAATTGGGATCAGTTCAGAGAACCAGCGTCATGTTTTTGAACAATTTTATCAAGCAGACCAGTCACATGCCAGTCAAGGAAATGGGCTAGGTCTAGCAATCGTTAAACAAATTGTAGTCTTGTTAAATGGAGAGATTAGTTTAGTCAGCGTAGTGGGACAAGGAACGACTGTCACCATTGATTTGCCAAATATAAAAAGCTAGAGGAATTGAATTGCAGACCAACTATTAGAAAAGGGCTCTAATAATTGGAGGCAGTTCAATTTTTAACTTGTTCAGTTTAAGACTATTTTTATACGTGTTTGGAAAGCTAAGTCTAGGAAGAAAGCGACAGGTTAATCAGATCATCAAAGTGATGAAACTGGCCAAGGAAATTCGTAAAGCTTCAGAAATGTACCTTAAAAATAGTAGCATAAGTCATCATAACTTGTTTGGCTGACAATAAATATTACAGACATTTTAGACATGTATTACAATTTTGCAAAAGTCCGGTTATTATTGTCAAATTTTATTGAATAAGTGTATAGTGAATGTAATACATAGATTGATGACTTGTAATTATCTAATAAGAGACTCAGATAAACGACATGAGAGGTTAGGATGGTTATACAGTGGTGTAACGAATTCCTAATCTTTTTCTTTTTTGTAACAATTGTGATGATAGACCCCTTCTTTAAAAACTTGATGGTAAGGGCTGGTTACTGGTGAGTGAAAACAACTGTCACTTTATTGCTGATACTTCAAGTGCGACTTTACCTAATAAATAAGCTATTTAGAATTATTCTAATTGAAATAGTGTGGGAATGGGATGATTTCTGGAGACACTAGAAATAAAAAGCACAACTTTTAAAAGTTGCTATATTATTAAATTGAGTAAATCTTATAATGAGTTATCAGATTTGACAAACCTTTTAAGGTTGAAAGCAAATAAAAATGTCATTAAAAAAACTAAACAAAATTTAGATATATATGTAAAATGAATGCTATGAGGTAAAAATTAATGGAAAATAAAATATTACAGGAGTATATTTCCAAGAGGATTCGACTTTTAAGGTTGGAACGAGGGATGACCCAAGAACAACTAGAGGAAAAAGCAGACCTCGGGACTAATTATGTGTACAAATTAGAAAATCAGTCAACCAATATAAAAGTGAAAACTCTCGAGAAAGTGATGAAGGCATTAGAAGTAGACTTTGAAGGCTTTTTTGACATTAGCTTGATTGAAGAAAATTCGGAACTGTCAGATCTCATGATGCAAATCAAAGAATTATCTTCAGGACAACAAGATCGCATCATAAAAGCCTTATCAGTGATAATCGGAGAAATAAAAGGTAAATAGGCCTTCGTTTCTCTCAATAGAAAAGAAGCGTATTGAGTTACGCTTTTTTTAATGAAAAGTTCAGAAAATAAGCTAAGTATAAATATATATGATAAAATGGAACTGAATGATGGAGGTAAACCGATGGAAAAAATGTGTCAATCTTGTGCCATGCCCTTAATGCCAAAGGGACAGGATTTTAGAGGAAGCAATGGCGATGCGACCAAATCAGCTGATTACTGTTACTTGTGCTATGTTAATGGTCACTTTACCTCTCCTGATATTACTTTTGCGCAAATGGTTGCTTTAGGACGTGATGGTATCTCAAAGGGGAAAGGGAACACCATAATAAAGATGCTCTTCAAAGCGAGTTATCCTATGTTATTAAAAAAGACAAAACGTTGGCAAAACGTAAAATAGAGAGAGTGGGACAAAATCAGTCATTTCCTGGAAATTTGATTTTGTCGTCCCACCTCCGCAAAGTTGAGTAGGGCTGTAACAGTTGATTTTCAACGTATTAGAACCCACTCAACCACTGCGTCATATAGACATCAGTCTACCAAAAAGAAGCAGGGAAGATTATCCCAGCTTCTTTTATTAGAAAAAAATGATTTCCTCTTTTCAAACACACGACTTGCTGTTATAATGTCAAAAAAGCAAGGGAGGTAGAAGTGATGATTAAGAAAGTAGGTATTGTCAGTTTATCTAGTGGTATCTTGGGTGAAGAGATGGTCAAGCATGAGATTGATCTTGGTCGAAAGCGATTGAAGGAGATGGGTCTAGAGGTTACATTTTTGCCGCATAGTTTAAATGGGCTTGATTTTATAAAAAATAACCCCAAGGCGCGTGCTGAGGATTTGATACAAGCTTTTTCTGATCCGGAGATTGATTTGATTCTTTGTGCCATTGGTGGGGAGGATACCTACAGACTCTTACCTTACCTATTTGAGAACCAGGCCTTAGAAAAAGTCATCAAACAAAAGCCCTTTCTAGGCTTCTCAGACACAACTATTAATCATTTGATGTTGCACAAGTTAGGGATTGAGACCTTTTATGGACAGGCATTTCTCCCAGATATTTGTGAGTTGGACCAAAAAATGCTTCCTTACACGGAGCATTATTTCAAAGAATTGATTGAAACAGGCAGAATTTCACACATAAAAGCAAGTGATTTATGGTATGATGAGCGAACAGATTTTTCTGATAATGCCCTAGGGACACCTCGTGTTTCTCATGAAAATCAGGGCTTTCAACTGCTGAAAGGATCGCGTCAATTTAGTGGCCCTATATTAGGTGGTTGCTTGGAATCACTCTATGATCTCTTTAATAATGAGCGTCATGCGGATAGTGTAACACTTTGTCAACAATATCAGCTTTTTCCAGATGTGGAGGAGTGGCGTGGCAAAATTCTTTTACTTGAAACAAGTGAAGAGAAACCAGATCCTATTCTTCATAAGAAGATGTTGCTTACTTTAAAGGAAACAGGAATATTTTCTGTAATCTCTGGAATATTAGTTGGAAAACCCATGGATGAGACCTTTGATCAGGCTTATAAAGAAAATTTATTAGAGGTGATTGAGCAAGATATTTCAATTGTCTGTAACCTAAATGTCGGGCATGCGACGCCAAGAGCAATTGTCCCATTTGGTCCAGTTGCCCATGTCGATGCAGAAAAAGGAATCATACGTTTTAGCAGATAAGCAGCCAATATGGCTGTTTAGTTTGTTTTGGCGTTGTGATGAGACTTGAAATGATAAAAAATGGTATTATTATAATAAGATAAAAAAGAAATGAGGGTAGAAGTGGTGAAACAAATCTTAAGGTTTACGACAGATAGATACCAAAAGTTACCAGCTTGGTTAATGATCATTCTTGCTTGTTGTATGACACAGCTTTTTGTGACAATCGGAGTCGTACTTTATTTTGTAGGGTCATTAATTATTTTTTTGATCTACAGCTTAAGCAAAAACGGTCATACAGGAAACATTTTAAGTGTGGTGCAGGGAACGCACTATAAATTATTTAGTTTTCTATGTATAGCACTTGTTTTGATGGCTTGGGTCAAATGGTATGAAAGGCGTCCAATAGCAAATTTAGGTTTTTTTAAAAAGAAATGGGCTTTTGAGATCCTAAAGGGGTGGTTTTATGGGACCGTTCTTTTATCAGCCACTTGTGGTTTGATCTATTTGTTTGGAGGCTTAAGCTTTGACAAAGTTGATTTATCAAGTAAAACAATTTGGTATGTTTTGTCTCTTCTTCCGTTGTGGTTGATTCAAGGTGGTACAGAAGAGTTGATTACGCGTGGCTGGCTTTTACCATTAATTAATAAACGCAGCAATCTAGCTATTGCAGTAGCAGTATCAAGTAGTCTATTTGGCTTGATGCATTTAGGAAATGACCATGTGACGATTACTTCGATGCTTAGCTTGATTTTATCGGGTTTCTTGATGGCTCTTTATATGCTAAAAACGGATAATATCTGGGGAGTAGTTGGCTTGCATGGTGCTTGGAACTTTATGCAGGGGAACTTTTTTGGTGTGGCTGTTAGTGGTACTCCAACTGAAGCGTCAATTCTAACAGTTAAGAGTAAAGCGGGTACACCTGACTGGTTATCAGGCGGAGCTTTTGGGATTGAAGGCAGCCTCATAGCTAGTCTTGTTCTCTTGGTTGGAATAGGCATTTTGGCTTGGCAATTGAAAAAAGAAGATGTTATTTAGAGACAATTTTGACTCAGGAATTTAGGCTTTCTTTCGTGCTATAATAGAAGAAAGACTTTCGGGAGGGATCATATGTCTGATAGGCAATTACTTTGTGATTTACTGGATCGTGTGCAAGACCGTTTTTTGGAGACCATTGATTCAGAAAGTTTAGAAGAGATTATTGACCGTTCTTGGAATTCACCTGTTTCACGGGCCGTGCGTTTGGTGTCAAGCATTGATGATGCTCTCATGCATTCTGGTCAAGCTGTCTACACGAGGCGATTGGTTATAGGGAAGTAGGAATAATGAAAACTATTGAAAAAAAGGAGCTTTGGATTGGGTCACTTTGTGCTATTGGTTGTGAAATTCTCTTTGGCTTAAGTTATCTTTTCACCAAGGAAGCTGGCCAGTCAGCGTCAGCATTGGCTTTACTAGGTTGGCGTTTCCTTGTGGCAGCCCTCTTTATGCTCCTTTTACTGGTATTAAGACTAGTCAAGGTTAACTACAAAGGCAAATCTCTCAAGTATGTCCTTTTTGCTGCCCTTTTTAGTCCTGTTCTCTATTTTCTTGGGGAAACATTTGGAATAAATCTAACAACAGCATCTGAAAGTGGCGCCTTCCTAGCCTCTATTCCAGTCATGACCCTAATAGTTGCAGCGCTGATATTAAAGCAAAAACCGAGTAAGCATCAAGTTCTTGGGATTGGTATTACAGTTTCTGGGGTTTTGCTTAGCGTCATGGCCGTAGGCCTGTCAGCAAGTTTTTCCCTGCTTGGGTACACCATGCTTTTTCTAGCAATTCTATCCTATGCCTTCTATTGTGTTTACGTAGACAAGGCTAGCCATTTAACAGGGGTAGAATTAACGGTCGTCATGATTTTACTTGGTTTTCTGGTCTTCGCAAGTCTTGCTATCATGGAGGCCATTAGTCAGCAAACCCTCCAGCACCTAATGACTTTGCCTTTTGAGAACAAGACCTTTGCGCTAGCTATTCTTTACCAAGGAATCGGTTGTTCTGTCTTAGCTTTTTTCCTCTCTAATGTGGCTATTGCTAAGATAGGGGTTAATCGAACGGCTTCATTTATTGGAGTGTCAACGGCAGTAGCCATTGTGTCTGGTATTCTCCTATTAGGAGAATCATTTACGAGCTTGCAAATTTTTGGCGTTTTGGCTATTATGATTGGTGTATATACCTCAAATCGTGGATAAAAGGAGTTGCTTATGGATTTATATCAAGCTGTTGAAGATAAGTTAAATGAGCTAGGCATTGCTTTTCAAATAGTCGAGCATGAACCAGCCTTGACGACTGAGCAAGCTGATGCTTTTATTGAAGGCATCGAAGGTGTTCGAACCAAAACCATGTTTTTAACCAATAAAAAGAAAACACAGTTTTATCTCTTGATAATGGATGATCAAAAGATGTTGGATATGGATGCTTTTAAGGAAATTGTTGGCGCAAATAGAATGCGTATGGCTTCTAGTGAGAGTCTTTATGACAAGATGCTTTTACCACCAGGCGTCGTCTCTCCATTTGGTTTGCTCAATAATAAAGACCACGATATCGCAGTCTACATTGACAAGGAAATTATTTCAGAAGAACGTATGAGCTTCCATCCCAATACCAATGACAAGACAATTTTCATAGCTACCAAAGACTTGTTAAGATTTTTAGAAGCAATAGATTACCCAGCGACAATCATCGACTTGTAAAAAGCCCTGAGAAGGGCTTTTTGCGATAGAGAAATTCCCGTATTTGCAAAATTTCCAATAACAATTTTCTTACAGTGATATAATAAAGACACAAAAGGAGTTACTTTAGGAGAATTAACACCAGATTGGTGGTTATAATGGATTTTAGCTATAATGAAAGAACTAGACTGAATAAGGTCTAGTTTTTTTGATAACGTTAAGATAATGACAGAGGTTCCAGATTAATGTGGACTATTTTTGGTTTAATGTTTGGAAACGTTTTCTGTATACTAGAATTATAGAAGTGAGGTGGGGAATGAACCGTCGGCAAAAGGAACTGTTAAGAGAGTTATTAAATCTTGAAGATTTTGTTAGTGCACGTTATTTAGCTGAGGTCTTTCAAGTATCTACAAAAACTATTTACAAGGATCTCTCATCACTCGAAGACCGTTTGAAACAAGATAGCTTAACATTGGTTAAAACGCCCAGATATGGAATAGCTATTGAAGGGAGTTCAATTGCAAAGAGTAAGTTACTTTTTGAGCTTAGAACGAATAGTGATAAAATTGGTCCTTCAACAGATTTCTCTGAAAGGGAAATGATTTATTTGAGAAAGCTAATTTTAGAGAATGAGGTTCTTGATATTCTTGATTTAGCACTTGATCTCTATATTAGTGAAAGTTCCGTCAGAAGAGACTTAGAAAAAATAGATCAACTCCTTCGTAAGCATAATCTTTATCTCATTAAGACAAATGGGGAAATTACAATAGGAGGAGATGAGACTGCTGTACGTCATTTTTTCAGAACTTTTCTGATTGAAAAATGTGATCTATATCAAAGTGAAACGGACTGCCAAACCTTTTTATCACAAGTTTTTTCAGAGAAACAATTAACTGAAATTGAGACACTGATTACGCATTATACCAGTATATTCACGATTACGATTCCTGGTCACTTAATAAGCTATTTGATTCTAGATTTATTAATCCACGCAACTCGTATTAAACAGGGCCATTTTGTTAGACAAACACATTTGACATTGGAAGAAGACTTGGAAGGATTGGCTATCTTTCCAATTGCCAGTGAGTTATTAAGTAGTGTGACCTCTATTCCAATTAATCAACTCTTAGATGCTGAAATTCATGCGATCTGTTTGACCCTTTTATCTATTGGTTATGTTAACGAAAAAAATAAAGCATCAGACTATAAACACGTGACACAAGGGTTGATTGAAAAAGTTAGTGAGTTATCAGGAGTCGATTTCACAGGAGATGATCATCTCAGAGATATGATTACTAATCATATGCGTCCGATGATTTATCGACTTAAAAATAATATTAATATTACAAATCAAACCACTGAGGAAATTAAGAAGCGGTATTCCATATTATTTAATGTTGTTTGGATGGCTTCGAAGTTCATTTCTGATCAGTTTGATATTAAATTCTATGATTCGGAGATTACTTTTTTAACCATCTATTTTCAGATTGCAGTAGAAAAGATTCAAAAACCATTACTTCTCTATATTATTTGTCCTCATGGCTTGGCTACTTCGGAATTAATTATTAATTCTGTCAGTAAAATCATTTCACATTACGATCGTATTCAAAAAGTTGACTTATCTCAACTGACTAATGACAAAGCACTTGCTGCGGATATGATTATTAGTTCGGTTGAATTGAAAAATCTAGAGGTTCCCTATATTTTGGTAAGTCCTGTACTAACGCAAATAGAAATGGATAAGATTCAAGCAACCTATCACAAACTGTCAGAAGGTAATCGCAAGATGCTGTCAGTTATGTCAAATGATCAGTATTTTAATCAGTCTGTTATTTCAGAATTAGTTCAAGATCGTATTTTTTTAAAGCAGAAGCTAGCATCACCTGAAAGCATTATCCACATGTTAGTTCAGAACTCTGGAAAAAATAAAAGTGTCGCAGAGCTCTATTACCAATCTATTTTGCAACGTGAAGATCTTGGTTCGACAAGTGTCTATACAGGGATTGCCTTACCTCATGCAGACCCAAGAACTGTCAGAGCCTCACAATTAAGTTTTGTAACACTAGCAGAACCAATTCAGTGGGGAAGTAATAGCATATCTGTTGTCATGCTCATTGCGATTAAAGAAGGTGAGGAAGAAAGGTATAAAGATGCTCTCATTCATTTATATTCCAAAATTAGTCACCAGGCCTTTGTTAATCAACTAGCCCAGGCAAAAACAAAAAATCATTTTATTAACATACTTCTAGGAAAGGAAAGCCAATAGAAACATGGATGAAGAATTAATTTTTTTAAAAGAAAAAGGGATGACAAGTTATCAAGATGTCCTTCATTTTCTCAGTCAACAATTATGTGACAGAGGGATTGTTAAGGAAGGTTTTGAAGAGGCCATCTTAGAACGGGAAATTATTTTTCCAACGGGACTTCAATTTGAGGGCTATGGCGTTGCTATTCCTCACACGGATGCAGAATATGTTAACGAAACAAAACTGGCAATCATGACTTTAGAAAAGCCAGTTACCTTTACACAAATGGCAACTACAGATCAAGCTGTGGAGGTTACTTTTGTGATGATGCTGGCCATTCCGGATGCTCATAGCCAGGTTGACATGCTCCAAAAAGTTATCTCTGTTTTACAAGATAAAGAAACCATAACCACCTTACTTGGCTATTCAGCCAATCAAAAGGCTGATTTTCTTAAACTGTTATCAACATATCATATTATTTAGGAGGCTGTATCATGTTTGATATTTTACAAAAGTTCATCGATCTCGGTGCTATCGTTGTGTTGCCGATTTTGATTTTTATCTTCGGGCTACTCTTAGGAACCCCTGCCCGCAAAGCATTTAATGCCGGTTTGACAGTGGGTATTGGCTTTGTCGGTTTAAATTTAGTGATTGAACTCTTATCTGGTAGTTTGGGAAAAGCTGCGCAAGCGATGGTTGAACGCTTTGGCTTGCAATTAACAACACTAGATGTTGGTTGGCCAGCAGCTGCCGCTATTTCTTATGGTACCCTTCTTGGAAGTCTCGCGATTCCTGTCGGAATTGGTATAAACATCCTCCTCTTATTCATTGGTTGGACGAAAACACTAATGGTTGATATGTGGAATTTCTGGCACGCTGCCTTTGTTGCTTCCCTAGTTTATGCCGTAACACATAACTTTGCTCTAGGTCTTTATGCTATGTCAGCTTATCTTGTGATGATTTATCTCCTTGCAGATATCATCGCACCAGCTATTAAAAAATTCTATGGTTTCCCTAATATTACCTTCCCTCACGGAACATCAGCTCCAGGTTTCTTGGTCGCTATTCCACTAAACTGGCTATTTGACCGCATTCCTGGTTTTAATAAAATTGAAGCAGACCCAGAAACGATCCAAAAGAAATTTGGTATCTTTGGTGAAAGTTCTGTAATGGGTTTGATTATTGGTATTGTGATTGGGATTTTAGCTGGTTATGATTTACAAGGTATTCTACAATTGGGGGTTAAAACGGCAGCAGTAATGTTACTCATGCCACGTATGGTATCTATCCTGATGGAAGGTTTGGCGCCAATCTCAGAAGCAGCTAACGCATTTGTTCAAAAACGTTTCCCAGGCCGCGAAGTTAACATAGGTATGGACTCTGCCCTATCAGTAGGTCACCCAGCAGTCTTATCCAGTTCATTGATTTTAGTACCAATTACTATTATGCTTGCAGTTGTTTTACCAGGTAATAAAACTTTACCTTTTGGAGACTTAGCAACAATTCCATTTGTCGTTTGTTTAATGGCGGCTGTTTTCAGAGGTAATATTGTTCGTACAGTTATTGGTGGTAGTTTATATATGGTATCTATTTTATATATAACCTCTTGGGCTGCGCCACTTGTTACAGCTTCAGCCAAAGCTGCTAAATTTAATTTAGAAGGACATACTAGTATTACTGCAATGGCAGAGGGTGGTTTATGGCCAACAGGTTTATTTATCTTTGCGGCTAATTATATGCCATGGGTAGTGATTACGATTATTCTATTTGTGTCCTTAGCCGGATTATATTATGTCAATAAAGTTGCAGTGAAGAAAGAGGTTTAAAATGAAAAAATTATTAGTTATGTGTGGGTCAGGTATTGCCACGTCAACCGTTGTTATGGGCAAAGTTAAAACTTGGCTTCAAGAAAATGGTTACCAGGATCAGGTTAAGTTATTTCAATCCAAAGTAGCTGAAGAAATCAATCATATTGATGACTATGATATTGTTATCTCAACAACAGTTGTTCCAGACAAAGTAAAAGATAAAGTGATTATGGGCTTACCGTTATTAACGGGGATAGGCGTAGATGCTTTATGGGAAGAGGTTAAAAAAGAAATCGAGGCATAAGATGAAAGTTAACATGTCCACTGTATTAGGAATAGCAAAAGACAATAATTTTGCTATTCCTGCAATGAATTATATTGATTATCCAAGTGCCAAAGCCTATTTAGAGGCTAGTCAAGAATGCAAGCTACCTTTGATTTTAGCATTTGCCCAGAGCCACAGTGACTGGCTTTCTCTAGAAGAAGCTGCTTGGATAGGTAAACAGATTCAAGACATTGCTGAAACACCAATTGTTCTTCATTTAGACCATGGGCAAGATATTGATTTTATTAAAAAGGCAATTGATCTAGGGTTTAATTCGGTTATGATAGATGCTTCTTTAGATAGTTTTGAAGAAAATGTTCGCAAAACCAAAGAAGTGGTAGACTATGCGCATCAGCATCAGGTAGATGTAGAGGCTGAAATTGGTTTTGTTGGTGCAAATGAAAACCTTGAAAATCATAAAATAGTTGAATCGGTATATACTAGTGCAGAAATGGCTATGCAATTTTATGAGGAAACAAAAGTTGATTCTTTAGCCATTTCGATTGGAACAGCTCATGGTATTTATAAGGGAATCCCTAACATTAATTTTGAACGTCTCCATGAGATTGCTAAAGCCTTGCCGATACCGCTTGTTTTGCATGGAGGCTCCTCCTCAGGAGACGACAATTTGAACAGGTGTGCCACTGAGGGTATCTCAAAAATCAACATTTTTTCTGATGTGATTGCGGCAGCTTATCAACAAAAAGATGAAGACTTTGTAAAGGATTATCCAAGTTTAACAATTGCTATGAAAGAGTCTATGAAGCAGGTTTTAATGCATTATTATGATGTCTTTGAAACGAAGGAGGTTGACTAGATGACTGTTGATATAAAAACGCCATTCTTTATTTTTAATCCCAAGTCCTATCTATATGGTGAAGATTTGTTGGAGCTTGCAATGAAAGCAGATCAACTTGCTAATCCAGACATGACACTTTTTGTAACGGGACCATATGCAGATTTAGCAAATATTAAGTCTAAGACAAAAAATATTATTGTAACAGCACAGCATTTGGATGGGATTGAGCCAGGTAGAGGAATGGGAGCTGTATTACCCAAGTCTTTGTCGAATATTGGTGTTGGTGCGGTCTTTCTTAATCATGCAGAACATCCTTTAACTCTATCACAATTGGTAAATGCCATAAGAGAAAGTAAAAAGGAAGGTTTGTTAACCATCGTCTGTGCCGATTCTGTAGAAGAAGCAAAGGCCATTGCGATGCTAAATCCAGATATTGTATTATGTGAACCAACTGAACTAATTGGAACTGGTCAAGTGAGTTCCAAGGATTATGTGGCTCAAACCAATCAGGCTATAAAGGCTATCAACCCTGACATATTAGTCATGCAAGCGGCCGGAATTTCAAGTGCAAAACATGTCTATGATGTGATTTTAGCTGGAGCAGATGGTACAGGTTGTACGAGTGGCATTGTGACAGCTGACTCACCTGAGCAAATGTTAACAGATATGATACAGGCCCTTCAAGATGCTAAAGTTGACAAAGGAGACTAAAATGAGTGTCTTTCAAAAAACGTTTTCTCTAGAAACCGTAGCTAATAGGGACTCCTATTTCAATATTACAGAAGATGTGGCGCGTGCTATTCAAGAAAGCAAGATAGACAACGGAATCTGTTTAATTAGTACCCCTCACACAACTTGTTCCATCTTCTTTGAAGAATGGACGCATGATCAGGATAGTAATGGCGATGACTTTTTAAATTTAGATTTATCTGTAGGACTAGAAAAACTCTTTGCGCCTCATGATTCCACCGATGTTTACCACTACCCCGGAGAAGAGCATTATAAAGCAGTTGAATCCTGGCCAAATCCAGAACGATGGTTGCCAAATGGTGATCGAAAAGCCTTATGGAATGCTGATGCACACTTAAAGGCCACGTTAATTGGCTCTAGTGAAACGATTCCTCTTGTTGGGAATCAATTGGCAGTCGGGAAAACAGGTTATGTCTACTTTGTTGATTTTGATCGCACCCGCCAAAGGACTAGAAAAGTTAATGTAACAATCATTGGTGACTAGATCAGTTGTTGTTACAGTGCCAACTATTCTAACAATAGAAGAAAAAAACTCTCAGAGACTGTCGGAAAAACTCGGTTGGTCTTAGGGAGTTTTTTGTTGTGACTTAACGAAATGCTAAGTCCTAGTTAAGATTTACTTAATAATTGACACAGAATTGCTTAAGAAGTTCTTGTTACACTAGATTTACAAAAACGAAAAGAGGTAATGACAATGAAAGATGAACAAATTAAGGTTTCTGTGAAACAGACAATGTCGCATAAGATAGCTGGTCTAGTCCTTGCAAGTAGTGCCTTATGCTTGGTAGCTATGTCAAATCCAGTCGCTGCTGACCAAAAAATGGGACAGTCACAGCAGATGATGACAATGATGATGGGTTCTACATCTGACAAGGCAGCGAAGGAATCCCTTATGATGGTATTTGATCATATAGAAGTACCTGCTGACTATTTAAAAAATGCCCAATTCCCTGGGCCATTCACAGCGGGTCTTAACCAAGTGATTCCTTATGAAAACTTTGGTGGTGATGGGATGTTAACGCGTCTCCTCTTGAAATCTTCAAAAGGAGCAGCTTGGTCAGATAATGGTATGGCTATGAATCCGGCCCTCTTACCAGTTGAGAATTTAGAAAAAGGCATGTATTTCTATCAGGTCAAATTAGACGGTAAAGCAGGAAAATTACAAGACATGGCTTTACTGGATCATTTAAAAATGTTTGGTACAATGACTTACAAGGCAATGGTTGAGGTGTATGGTGCTAAAGATGGTATGGCAGATATGTCAAATAAAATCGCAAGTAAAAATGTCATGATTACCTTAAACCATTCAACGACAGACAAAGAGGTTAAAGAGGGCCTTATGTCAATGGTGAGCAAGACAGCAAAAGTGCCAGTTAAGTACCTTGAAAAAGCTAAATACCCTGGCCCATTTACAGCGGGTGTTAATCAAATTATTCCACTAGAAAACTTTGGTGGTGATGGTATGCTAACACGTCTACTCTTAACATCATCTAAAGGGGCAGCCTGGTCAGATAATGGTAAAGCCAAAAATAAAGCCCTCTTACCTGTTAAAGACTTAGAAAAAGGACGTTATTTCTATCAAGTTCTTTTAGATGGTAAAGAAGGGATGTTGCAAGATAAAGCCTTACTAAAAAAACTAAAAGCAAATGGCAAGATGACCTACAAAGCTAAGGTAAAAGTCTATGGTGCCAAAGATGGCAAAGCTGATATGACAAATATGATTCAAGAAAAAATGGTTAGCTTGATGATTCAATAAGGCTCTTTGTGACCGTCCATAATTTGTCTTCAGCAGAAAGGTCCCTATTAAGCAGGCTATGGAGCTTTAATAATGATAGTGTTATACTTAAAATGGTATAACACTATTTTAACGAATGAGGATAAGTGATGACAGAAAAGATTTTATTAGTTGATGATGAACTTGAAATCATTGATATCAATAGACGGTATTTGGAAAAAGAAGGCTATGAAGTTGCCATTGCAACAAATGGTTTAGAAGCCCTAGCTCTCGTCAAGCAATCTTCTTTTGCAATGATTATTACAGATATTATGATGCCTCACATGGATGGTTATGATTTCATTAATGAGGTGTTGATGATAAAGCCAGAGCAAGCCTTTCTTTTTATCACGGCCAAAGTTTCAGAACCAGATAAAATTTTCTCACTCAGTTTAGGAGCAGATGATTTTATCTCAAAACCCTTTAGTCCAAGAGAGCTTGTTTTGCGAGTTAATAATATTTTAAGACGGATAAGAGGAAGTCGGCAAAACACTGATGAGTTGACAATTGGTGACTTGGTCATTAATCAGATGACAAGAGAAGCCCGTCTTGCTGGCCATCATTTAGACTTGACTAATAAAATCTTTGATTTACTTTGGATTTTAGCTAAACATAAGAATCGTGTTTTCTCCAAAACAGAACTTTATGAACGGATTTGGGAAGACAATTATCTGGAGGATGCAAATACCTTGAACGTCCACATCCATAGTCTTAGAACTAGTCTGTCCAAGTACAGCACAGCACAGTCACCAGTTATTAAAACAGTTTGGGGGCTTGGTTATAAATTGGAGGACAAGGAATGAAACTAAAATATTATATCTTGATTGGTTACCTTGTTTCAATTGTGATCACTGTTGCAGGGGTTTTTGTAGCGGTCAGCCATATGCTGATTAATAGTAAGGAAGTGACTTCTATTTTAGTCATTACCATTGCGGCAGCAACTGTTGGTAGTTTGGTTAGCCTATTGCTCTTGAGTAATGTCTTTTCTTCTCTAAAAAAATTGAAACAGAAAATGCAAGCTATTTCAGCCCGGCAATTCAAAACAGAAACACACATCAAAACGCCTTTGGAATTTAAAGAGTTGGAAGCCAGTTTTAACCAGATGTCGCAGGAATTGCAGGAAACCTTTTTGTCTTTGGAGGCAAGTGAGAAGGAGAAGTCAATAATGATTGCTCAATTGACTCATGATATTAAAACGCCAATAACATCAATTCAAGCAACAGTAGAAGGGATTCTAGATGATGTTATCCCAGAAGAAGAAGTCAGACCCTACTTAAAAACGATTGAGCGACAAACCGAGCGCCTGAACCACCTGGTTGAAGAATTGAACCTTGTGACTTTGGATAATTTGAGTCAAGTCATTAGGGATAATCATGAAGAGGACATTTATTTAGATAAGCTTTTTATTGATATCCTTTCAGAATTTCAACTAGTGATTGAACAAGAAAAACGAGACATCAACATTTCAGTTAGTCCCCAAGCAAGCAAGGTAAAAAGTGATGCCACAAAGCTATCTCGCATCATCTTGAATTTAGTGACCAATGCTTTTAAATACTCCCCTCAAGGCACAAGCTTAGAGATTAAAAGTTACCTCGTTGATGATCTTATTCATATAGATCTGATTGACCAAGGTCATGGGATTAAAGAAGAGGACTTGCAAGCCATTTTCAACCGTCTCTACCGTGTTGAACCTTCTCGTAACATGTCAACAGGAGGCCATGGCTTAGGGCTATACATTGCTAAGCAATTAGCCCACCAAATAGGCGGAGACATCCTGGTCAAAAGCACCTACGGCCAAGGTAGTCAGTTTACAGTCCTCTTACCAAGTAAGTAGGATTACAGTGCAAAACAAGAGAAAAAGCCCATCCGGGCTTTTTTTATATCTTCACACCTCTGATTTGTTAAAAATGATAATGGCGACTGCTAGACTGATGATGGTTAGTAGAATGACGATTAAAGTTGGTTTGAAGAGATCTCCAATTTGAGCAGTACCTGCCAGGTATTTATCTTGATTTTGGATGAGGAGCAATGGGTTGTAATCTTTAGTGACTTTTGAAAAGCCACTAGCAAAGCAGGCGACTACAAAAGCCAAAGTTCCTAGCAAGACACCAACAGTTTTCCTAAAGAGAACTGACAAGAGAAGAATCAAGCTGATCAGGAAAATCCCCATTAACCATGAAGCTGCGTAGACCAAAATTTTATCATCACCTTTGTTATTAAAGTAATAGAGGGTATAGCCATATTGAATAAAAGCTGATATCACATAAGAACTTGTCCAAAAGAAGCTAATCATTGCAAATTTTGACAGGATAATGGCATGCTTAGACAGGCCTTTTGTAATCAGATTAATCAAGGTTCCCTTCAAAAATTCTTGGGTTAAGGTACTACTAAAGAGGAAGACTAGGATGACTAAGCCAAGCTGATCAACATTTTTGAAAAATTGATTATAAGAATCAAGGTAGGTCGGGTCTGGTACAGCATCAGCTAGTGCTTTTGGCAGAAGTCCGGCCATTATATCTGGCATCATGACAGCTGTGAAGGGGCCTAAGATACCAAAGATCGCAAAAACAATCAGAATGGCTAAGCCTTTATGGGTTCTAATCATTTCCATCCACTCTTTTTTAAGCATTACTTGCAAAGATGTCATGCAATTACCTCCAAATAGAGATCTTCTAAGCTATTATCAACCAGATCCAGATAGCTTGGGAAAATCTTTAATTCTAACAGTCTTTGATAAAATACCTCGAGCACTTGACTAGATTGGCTAGCGTCAGCCTGCTCAAGTGTGACTTGGTAGTGGTTATCTTTTTTGATGACCGGCAAGGTCTTGCCTAATTGCTGCGCTTCTTCTACAGAAATCTTAACTAAAACCCTCATTTGGGAAGTTATATTGTCTTGTGCCTTGGCCTCTCTTAAGGCGTCTAAGTCATAGATACCATGTTTAGTCAGAACCAATACATGATCGCAGACTTTTTCAACGTCTGATAAAATGTGAGTGGAGAAAATAACCGTTTTTTTACCTCGCAAGCTTGAGATAATATCTAAGATATCTTGGCGTCCCTTGGGATCAAGGGCTGACGTGGGTTCATCACAAATCAGAATTTTTGGGTCATGGATGAGTGCTTGCGCTAAGCCGAGACGTTGCTTCATCCCACGGGAAAAGGTGCCGATTTTGGCCCTATTACCAGCAAGGCCGACGGACTGAAGGAGCTCGTTGATATCTAGCGCGTGTTTGCTCTGACTTAAACCAGCGCAGAGTTGTAGATACTCTGTAGCCGTCATATAATCGTAGAACTCTGGCACATCAGGTAGGTAGCCGATGATTTGGTTAGTTTTGGTGTGTCCAAAACTAACCTCTTGCCCAAAGACTTTGATCGAGCCGCTATCACAGCTCGTCAAACCTAAAATCATTTTGATGGTCGTTGTTTTACCAGCGCCGTTTGGACCAACAAAGCCATAAATCTGGTTTTCTACTAAGTCTAGTGAGACATTATCTAAGATTAATGTATCGCCAAAGGCTTTATGGAGCTCACTAATTTGGATGGCTGTCATTGGTTTTTCCCTTCAAGTATTAAGAATGCAATGGGTCCAAATAGATTAACAAAACAGATAATCAATACCCAAACGGGCTTGTTTAAGTAGCTGGTTTTTTTGAGGCGACGCAATTTGATTAAGGCAATGATAATGAGGATGCCTTGGAGGATAAACAGTGGGACTAAGAAAGGGATTAGGTTTTCAGGGATAGTTGTGTTCATTTTCTGTAGGCCTCTTTCAGTTCTTGAATTTTTTGGAGAGCTTCTTTATAGCTATTCTCTTTAGCTAGTGTATTTAATGGAGTGACTTGTAGACTGGCTTCAATTTGCTCGATGACGGCTAATTTACTGGTCAGAGGTTGAATGCCCATGGGTAAATTAGTTAACCATTCTGAGATGGCATAGAAGAAATCATCGCCATGGAGTTCAAATTGATTAAGCAAATTTTCTAGACTAATGACTAAGTGATTAATGTTCTCAATGGCTTTGTCAGGATAACTAATGCAGTTATGGACTGCTAGGGCGTAATGACTTCGGATAGCTGTATTGGGATGGAGATTTTCGATATCAAAGATGGTCATCAATTTTTCCAGCCTTTGGCTAATGGATTCTTGCTGCTGTCCATCATCATAAGCCAATAGGCTTGATAGGTATTCACAGAGAAGGAGGACCTGCTGATAACTCTCAACTTGTAGTACTTGTCTGGCCATGGGCAAGTTACCTTTGGCTGCGTAGCTATTGGCTAAAAACAGTTCTTCTCCCATTTTGTAAGGACGATCTTGATAAAGAGTGATAATGTCGTCATAAGCTTGGTTTTGGAACAGGATGACTGTTTTTAGTGTCATGGCAGCTTGCAAATCAGACTCCACGTTGGTTTTGCTGATGATCCGGTTGAGTAAATTTAAAGACCAATCTTTAGTATTTAAGCTATTTGGCGTGTTTAGAACAACTTGGACGAGCATAAGGATGACTTTGCTATCATTAATATACTGTCTGGATAAGTGGTCAATTTTCTGGAAAAAGTCTTCTTGATTTAGCAGTTCCTTATCTTTATGCAAGATGTTGATGAGTTCCTTACGCTCATCAGCTGTTAATAGAGAATGGAAATCAACCAGTTCATCTAAGGTCATATCAAATAGCTTTGCTAGTTGAATGAGGTAATCAATGTCTGGTTTAGCTTGATTGTTTTCCCATTTTGAGATGGTCGACTTAGTGAGATTTAAATAATCACTTAAATTTTCCTGAGTCATGCCAATTTTGATGCGTTCTTTGTAGATATTATCACCAATCATTTTTACTTATCCCTTTTACTTTATAGCCCCATTATAAAGTTTCCCGATGAGAAAATAAAGTTCTAATTTCGAAATCATGTTTTGAAAAAGTTTCCTGAAAAGAAAGCTGGGATTAAGAATTCATTTTTTATCATACGATTCTTAATGACAAATGTCATGTTTAGTGATGACATTTTGTACTAACTTCTAAATAATATAATGTTTATACTAAATCTAATGTTAAGGAGGCTATGAAAATGATATCTATAAATCATGTTGGAAAGACTATTAAAGGGAAGAGTATTCTAAATGATATTACGCTTAAAATAAACAAGGGTGAATGTATAGCATTAATTGGACCCAATGGAGCGGGGAAATCTACACTAATTTCTTGCATTCTTGGTGATAAAAATGTAACGACTGGTAGCATTAAGATTAATGGTAAGTCACCTCGTGATCAATCTGTTAAGTCACAAATTGCCATTCTTCAACAAGATAATACAATTCCTAATAATCTGAGGATAAACGAGCTGATAAACTTTTTTCAATCAATTGCCAAAAATCCGATGTCTAAGAAAGAAATTGATGATCTACTCTGTTTCACTGAAAACCAAAAAAATCAATTTGCTGATAAGTTGTCAGGTGGACAACGACGACTCTTATCCTTTATTCTTATATTAGTTAGTAAAGCAGATATTTTGCTCCTAGATGAGCCAACAGCTAGCATGGATACATCGACCCGAAAACGGTTCTGGGAAATTATTGATTTACTAAAGACAGAAGGAAAAACAATTCTTTATACCAGTCATTATATTGAGGAAGTTGAACATACTGCCGATCGTATTCTTATTCTTCATCAAGGGCAATTACTTCGCGACACGACACCGTATAGCCTAAGAAGCGAGAATAAAGAGAAGGAAGTAACATTGCCAATTCGCTATCAGAAATATCTTCTCCATCAAGCTTTTATTAAGGAGTTGCAAATTGGGAAAGATAGTTTACATTTTAAGACAGAATGTATTGAAGAAGTTTGGAAAAATTTACAAAATCAAGGATTATCTATTAGTGACATTCAGATTCAAGATAAATCATTATTGGACACCTTATTTGAGAAGACGGAAGGGAATAACCTATGAAAGCTTTATTGAAAATTGAGTGGATTAAATTATGGAGAGAATGGCCAATGCTAATATTAGCAGTAGGTATGCCTGTTGGTTTCTTTCTTTTTTACTCAGGAATGACGATGTCCCCTTCTCCAGAAGTGCAAAAAATATTTGTAAGGTCTTATATGTTAACAATGACAGCATTTTCTATGTCTAGTTTTGGTTTTTTCTCGTTTCCAGCTATGCTTTTTGAAGATAAAAAAAATCATTGGTTAACCTACTTGGAGCATGCAAACATTTCAATGTCTCAATATTACTTATCTAAAATAATACGAGTATACTTCAATTTTACCTTTTCAATTTTGGCAACTTTCCTTGTTGCTGCATTTATGAGACATGTGGAGATGTCCTTTGAAAAGTGGTTTGGTACAGCGATTCTTTTATTATTGACAGGTATTGTTTTTCTTGCAATAGGCTTATTAATTGCTCAAATTCCATCTCCTCAATTAATGTCTATTGTAGGCAACGTGTCCTTCTTATTGTTGGCTATAATTGGTGGTTCCTGGATGCCTATTTCAACATTTCCAAAATGGATGCAAGCTATTTCTAAAGTGACACCGACCTATCACGTTAACCAAGTTGTCACTCATTTTGCAGATAAAGGAAGTATATTATGGAATTCCTTGCTTATTGTTATTAGCTATGCCATAATAATAGTAATTTTAGCAATATGGATAAAGCAAAAGAAAGAAGTGACAACAGTTTGAAAAATTGGAAATGGGAGCATCCTCTCTTTTATGTTCCTTTAGTTTTTTTAGGATTTCCTATACTTGGTGTCTTTGTTTTTGGCTATCCCATGTGGACACTGATTTTAACAGCAATCTTTACTATGTGTTACATTTATCTGGTTCATGCGCAAATTTCAAAATGGACTAACCTAGTTTGGTTGATTCTGCTGGCCTACATAGTCTATATGTCACTTTTTATTAATAGTGGTATGCTATGGTTCTTCTTCTATGTTAATTCTTTACTAGTTTATCGTTTTCAAGATACGTTAAAATCCTTTAGATTCATTTCCCAAGAGGTTGTCAGTATTTTAACTCTCCTTTACGGAATTATTATGGGCTATGATTTATCTTTTATCTTCATGGCTACTTTTCTACTCATTGTTAACATTTCGATGTTTTTCTTTTGGACGATTGAAATGAAGAAGGATCAGGTTGAAAAGGCTTTATATGAAAAGAATAAATCTATTAATCTTTTATTGGCTGAAAATGAACGAAACAGAATTGGCCAAGATTTACATGATTCCTTAGGGCATGTTTTTGCCATGATTTCAGTTAAAGTTGATTTAGTTCAGGAACTTTTGAATAGAGGAGACATAGAAAAATCAAAACAAGAAGTAGCTGATTTGCAGCTGATATCCAAGTCAGCTATGAAAGATGTTAGAGAGTTGGTTACAGGCTTGCAAGAGCATACGATAGCTAGTGAATTAATAATTTTACAGAATATGTTAGAATTAGCTGGAATCAAACTAGACGTAAAAAATCAAGAGGCAGCTCAAAGTTTAGAAACTAGTCTTCAAAATCGTGTTAGCATGATACTCCGAGAACTGGCAAATAATCTTATCAAACATAGTCAAGCACAGCATTGCTTTTTAACATTTCAAAAGGAGGATCAAAACTTTTGCTTGACCTATCAAGATGACGGAGTTGGTTTTTCTCAACTGACTGGTCAGGAATTGCATAGCATCAAAGACCGTTTAGTACCAATTGAAGGGGAATTAACCATCAGTTCGCTGGGGCAACCCACCCAAATTGACATTATTATACCATTGAGGAATTAATATGAACTTATTAGTAGCTGAAGATCAATCTATGCTTAGAGATGCCCTTTGTCAGCTCCTTGAATTTCAAGAGGAAGTTGACAGGGTCTTTCAAGTAGCAAATGGAAGTCAAGCCATTACATTACTTCAAAAAGAATCCATTGATGTGGCTATCTTAGATATTGAAATGCCTGAAAAGTCAGGTTTAGATGTCTTGGAATGGATTCGGCATAATAAAGATATCAAAGTTATCATCATGACAACCTTCAAACGGCATGGTTATTTTAGACGAGCTCTAAAAGCTCAAGTTGATGGGTATGTCCTTAAAGACCGTTCGATTTCAGAGTTAATGTCAACTATTCAAACGGTTCTTTCTGGCAAAAAAGAATATTCTCCAGAATTGATTGAAGATGTCGCCATATATGCTAATCCTTTAAGCACCAGAGAACAAGAATTGTTAAATTTGGTAGCTCAAGGTGCATCTAATCAAGAAATTGCGGAAGAACTCTTTCTTTCTAATGGAACAGTTCGAAATTACATGACCTCATTATTTACCAAACTCAATGCTAATAATCGCACAGATGCAGTTCGGATTGCTCAAGAGAAAAATTGGTTATAAGAAATCATGTTTTGAAAAAGTTTCCTGATAAGAAAGCTGGGTAAAAGAAAAACCAAGTCTCTCTTAAAGACTTGGTTTTTTGATGCTATCATTTACTGCGCGTTCTGCCATTTTTTGGATTTTGATAGTGGAATTGTTTTGGTAAATAATCCCATTAACTAAGGCACCATGTGCAAAGAGTGTTGGTATTGAGCCGTACTTAGGTGAGATGACTTGCATTGTGTCTGGGTCGACAGATAAGCCGCCAAGTTCATCAATTTGAGCTAGCTTTTCCTTCACTAAGTCCTGTAAAAGGGGGCTGGCCTGGTCAACTGTTTTATCAGTCAGTTGATAGCCTGTAGCATTAATAACCTTGTCAGCAACTAACGCATCGCTCACTAAGAATTGGTCCCCATGGATTTTGATTTCCTCAACTCCAGAAATAATCTTCAGCCTGCCTTGTGCTGCCGCTTCTAAAATGGCTTGGGCAGAGGCTTCAGGCATAGGGTTTCGTAAATTCACGATGGCTTTTCCATAGTTTTCTTGGTAGGAATGGCGGTCCGCAGGGGACATTAAGGGCCAAAGGTCAGTTAAACAGTCCACCAGCCTGGATGCTAGTTGCTGCAAGTGGTAGAGCTGCTCGGCCATGTCAAGCGACAGCTTGATACCAGCAATCCCTTCTGACAAGAATTGGCTTTTGGTCTCTTCCCAGTTACTGAAGCCCAGTGCTTGTAATTCTTTTTGGAAAAGAGCATCAAGTTCTTGATAGCTAAGGTTTTTTTGATCAATGAGGGATTGGACCGTCTGGTCTGTCAGGTGGTGCCAAGACAGTTTTGGGCCTTCCGTGATACGGACGGTCGGGAAGTAGTTGCTTCGTGAGAAGGCGGTGATAGTGGCCGATGTTTGAAGGATGAGCCATTTGATGACATCAACAGCTGCTAGTCCAGTACCAATCACGGCTACGTGAGAGTTATTCCAGTTTCTTGTGGCCAATTTCTGCTGAATGGGGTAGGGGTCGGCTATATAGTTAGGGCGGCCGGTTAACTGATAGGGATCAGCGACGGGAAGTTCTCCGCAGGCTAAATGAATTTGGTCAAAGAGTTGAGGGAAAGTTTGGTCTGAGATGGTTAGCTGCCACTCTATTGCAGTTGGTTTGTATGAGATATGATCCACGGTCTGATTGATAATAGTGACGGGGAGTTGGGCAATCAGTTGATTAGCTCGCTCGCTCATATATTTGCCGTAAAGGGCACGTGAGGTATAGGTTACAGTTGTGTCGTACCTATTTTCCTTAAGCCAGTCCATAAAGTCAGACATGTGCTGGTAATCAAATGAAATATCATCCAAAGGAGAATTGATTAAAGCAGAGTCATCATCTTTTTGAAAAGGGATACCACGTCCAAAATGTTTCTGGTCGTCAAAACAATAAATGTCCAGTTCCTCTAACTGATCTTTTTTCAGACGGGAAATTGCCAGCAAAACAGCTAAACCACTAACACCCATCCCAATAATTGCAATCTTTTTTGTCAACATGTTATCCTCCGCCTATTTATCATAGCATAAAAACGAGGTTAAAATCAGTTTTTTTTACAAGCTTATTGTGAGCTTGGACCACTTTTTGAACCAATACTTGAATAGTTGATTGTTAGAAAGAACCAACTAGATAAAAGTGCTAGCTGTATCGTAAAATCTCTGGCACTTTATCTGAATCTCTCTGACTATGATAATTTAAAATATCAAAGATCAGATTAAGCATAGTAAATGAAGAAAAAAGATTCAAGAAGTTTTACACCTCGTAGGACTTATAGAATTAGTGGCTATTCCAACTTTAATTGCCATTTCCATTGCAGTTACCATTTATATTGTCTTGCTTTGTGTTTGCCTCATAACATTTTTTCATTAAATACTGATAGAAATAACTCAAAATATTAACTCGCTTTTTCTAATGAGTTAACTTAACTATACAAAAAAGCCTATTTGATAGGCTTTTTGTGTAAATTAGTAGCTATATTAATAGAGTAATAAGGCAAATAGGTAGGGTAGGCAACTAAATGAAATAATGCTATAGAATAGACCATACCGGATGGCTTGAAAGGGTTTATGGAGTCGAGTAATGGTAAGTACTGTCCAAAAAATGAGGACGGTAATGAACCAACCAGAGATTAGGCGAAGTGGTGTTAACCCATAGAGCAGGATATAAATACCAAATAGCTTCCAAGAGGCTATGAGGGCAAAGACTAATGTATAGCTGAATAAAATAGTTAACATGCTTTTTCCGAATTTTGTATTCCAAATAGGAATACGGGAGAAAAAGTAACTTGCTACTAGCGTTACAAAATTGAGCAGTGCGACACGAACAAGTTGCCAAAAGCCTGAAACAGCTGTGTGGGAAGCATTCTGTGGACTGATATGTTGGACTTGAAAGAGGGATTGTAAATCAAGAAAACTGATCATTAAAAATAGAGAATAGATCAAGCATAAACTACCAATAATGAGATAGCTACTAAAGAGTGGTAATATGCGATTTTGATTGAGTTTTTCTTGAACAGTTTGGAAAGTGATTACTGATCTGGACTTACTAATAAGTGGTCCAACGATTAGTCCGTAAAGGTAGGCTCCTAAAGGTATTGAAAAAATCAAATATATGAAACTATCGACAAAGGAATCAAACCAATAAATTTGTGAAAAAAAGGTCTCAAATAGACTTGCCCAACCATTAGTCACTTGTTTAAAGGTAGTAGAGACTTCTTGCAACTGACTGATAGCAAAGAAGACAAGACTTAGGGCTACAAAAATTGAACCTAAAGCAGTTACTACTAATAGTGGGGTTCCTGAAATTCTCTTTTGGAGGTTAGGCAGTTGGTTTTTGAGAATTTTTGACCGGTATCTAAAGTGTTTCATTGGAATTGTCCAGAACCCATGCCATGCATCTAAGAGAACTAAGCTACCAAATCGTCCTTGAATAAAGCTGTGGTTTCGTGACAAGATATAGTAGAGTAAGGTTAGATGCAGAGTAAAAAATTGAAGGACGATTAATTCTTCTGGGAATCCCCAAAGTCCAATAGCTAAGAGCTGTACTAGCAGGGCACCTAGAAGTAAGTTTTCTTCTGGTGTTTTTTGTCTAAAATGCTGACGGAGGTTGTGAATTGGTTGATTTATTTCCACAAGGATGATTATCAAGAGATATGATAATACTAAGTAAAAGTTACTCTTTTGAAAGACGTTTACGATATAGAAATAAGCTGGGATAAAACTGAAAATGGCGCTCAATTTAAAGTGTTTGAGGTCGGCATCTGAGTGCTTTTGAAAAAGTAATGGGGCTATTGTTTTTTTATTGGATGGTTGAGGGTTCATGCTAAGCTTACTCACTTTCATTATCAGGGACATACTCTAAAATGTCCCCTGGTTGGCAGTTTAATTCACGACAAAGAGCATTTAAAGTAGAAAAACGAATGGCTTTGGCTTTATTATTTTTTAAGATGGATAAGTTGGCGGGAGTGAGATCAATCAGTTCTGCTAACCGTCCAGCACTGATGCGTCGTTGCGCCATAACAAGGTCTAAATTAATATAAATCATAAGGCTCCCTCCTTCTTATATAGTGTAATCAATTTCATCTTGAAGCTCGACTGCTTTTCCAAATGCATTGCGAATGACACGGATAACAAGGGTTAGGGAAATGCCAGCGGCTGTTATGAGAAGTACAGGGATGTAAGTAGTTGCCCCAATGATAAAGGATAAAAGGGTAATAGCTGCTGCTTCCCATCCTAAAAGTTGAAGAGTACGAACATTTTCAATGATAAAAATGAGATTATGTCCAAACCGACTGACAAGTTGATATAAGTGAAAGATGAAAATCAAAGAGAGAAAACCAATACCGTAACCGAGAATTAGCATGGTTAAATAGCGTTGCGTCCCTCGGAGGAGTGGTGAGGGGTAAATGATTGCTAAATCAACAACCCAGGTTCCTGTTGATAGTAAAATAATAGCTCCAATAAAAAGGGCAACCAAAGCAATCTTGGTTAAAGTAATACTAAAATCTTCATAAGTCTTCATGGTCATACACTATCTCCTAATTTAATAATTGACTATAGTATAACACAAAATTATCGAATATCAATAAAAAAATATTGATTTTAAATAAAAAACAAATGATAAACGATATGTTTTAGTAGAATCTATTGAGAATTATTATCATTCAGACTAATAGCAATAATAGCAGTGATAGTTATTGCAACGATGATTTATTAAGTGATGTATTGCTATCTAGTCTAATTTTTATAAGAAAAAAGCCTTTGAATAAAGGCTTTTTGACTGTAGCAATTGGCATACTAGCAGTAATTTTCTGATTTGGAAAGGCCTTTGGAATAGCTAGCTGCGGAGGTCACTAGAAATGATATAGGGATCGGTTTCTAATAGATTGACAGTTTTATTGTCCAACTCATTAATTAACATCTGGCAAAAAGTTGATTTACCTGAAGCACTATGTCCGTAAATTCTAATAATAAGGTTTTGTTTTTTCCTAATAATCTCTTTAATATCAGTTAGGTGGTGTTTAAAGTTATCCATTACGTTCCTCTCATATATGGCTGTAAGTTGAACGAATTACTAGTGTCAACTTATTTTCCTGATGTATATGATTACTATCATGGAATAAAAGAGGGTAAATGAGGGGGCAGATATCAATGGTATTTGTAAAAAAGAGTAGCTCAAAATAAATGACGACTCAGAAATAAGATGACTTTTTATGTAAACTGTATTTACAAATGTCCAAATTGTTAGATACACAATAGAACAATTCCTTAAGTAAAGATTAAAAATTAAGGAAAGAGGTGGTTATTTGTCTAAATATAATACTAATAAGAACTAGTTTTTTCTCACTTGTGATATAATAAATAAGAATTTTGAGAAGAAGGAATTTTAAAAATTGACAATATATGTGACAGATGAAAAACTAGATAAAACCGAATTCGATTCATTTGTTGAAGCAAGTAACTATGGTAATTTATTACAGACAACTAGTTGGGCCAGAGTAAAGAGTGATTGGGAGTCTCGACAAATTATGTTTTATTCCGAACCTAATCATGAATTGGTAGCATGTGCTTCTTTGTTAATCAAAAGGATTTTTAAAAAAATCAAAGTGGCTTATATACCAAGAGGACCAGTAGTTGATTATAGCAATCCAGACTTAGTGGTTAGTGTCTATGAAGCCTTGAAAAATTATGCTAAAAAAGAAAAAATCGTATTGGTAAAATGTGATCCAAGTTTTCTATTTGACAGAAATGATTCAAAGCAAACGGATTATTGTATGCAAACGATTAGTGCATTAAAAGCAATTGGCTATAGTTGGACAGGATTGACTATGGACTTGTCTGAAATGGTTCAACCACGTTTTCAAGCTAATAAGTATCTGACTGATCAATCAGTGACAGATTATAAAAAACATGCGAAGCGATTGAAAAATAATGCTTCTAAAAAAGGTGTTGAAATTATTAGTGGGCTTGAAGATGAAGTTAAGGTATTTTCTGATCTTGTGGTCTATACGGAACAAAGAAAAAATATTAGACTTAGAAATTTTGATTATTTTAAAAAAATAAAAGATAGCTTTGGAGAAAAGGCGGTATTTTATTTTGCTCAAATCGACATTAGCAAGCAACAAACAATTTTGACAAATCGGTTGTCTGATTTAAGTAAAGCAATAGAAGATACCCCCCTAAATCAAAAAAATCGATTAAAAGATTTAAAACAACAAGAACTTTCGGTTATTAAGCAGCGTGAAGAGTTATCTCATATTGAACAGTCGGACACTGACAAGGTTATTGTTGCTGGTGTTTTAGGCATTCACTATGGTTCAGGAGTAGAATTACTATACGCAAGCATGGATGACCGGTTTAAACAGTTTTATCCCCAATATTTACTTGATATGGAAATTTTTAATCGATGCTATCAAAAAGGACTTAACTGGGCCAATATGGGAGGAGTTGAAGGCAACCTCGAAGGTGGACTATCCACTTTTAAACTATCTTTCAATCCAACCATTGAGGAATATATTGGAGAATTCAATTTGATTGGAAATAAATCTCTTTATTACATAGGAAAAAACCTATTAAAATTAAAGAAACACCTAAAAAGATTTAAAAAATAAATGAACTAGAACGAAAAGAATAGCACATGAAAAGTAAAGGATTTAGCTCTGTACAGTACAGGACTAAATCCTTTTAACCTTACATTGATTTATTTGTTGTTGTCAATGATCAGTAACTTCTTGATTTTGAGTTTAATAGAATATTATTAAAAAAATAGATTTTTTTTGGGAATAAAAATCTATTTGTGCTATTATAAATTTAGAAAATAATAAGTTATGGTTTATGAGAAATCGGAATTAATTGACTGTTTGCAGTAATTATTAGTGATATTTAGCTTCTTTGATTAGTAGGCTAATGTGCTCGTTACTAATTGTATGATATTAGTGTTATCTATTCTAAAAAAATATTAACGGGAACATAAGAGGACAATGACTCTTTACTTTCTCAAACTCTTCTTATCGAAAGTATATATTGCAGCATATGATCACATTTACCATCTCATTATTATTTGGTGCACCACTTAAACACGGTTTGCTAATGAAGTCTATTTATTTTAATTCAGAAGGAGTGTATGTAAATGATTATTTGGAAAAGATAAGGGGGACTCGTAATAGTAGTAGCAGCTTTGTCTATGGTAACATTTGTTGGATTAGTTTATATGATATATGGAGCTGCCCCATCAACGGATACCTACCAAATAAACCTTAGTAAACTTCTGAAATTTTTGTTTTGGATTCCTGCGCTTTATAATTTTATTTTAGAGAAAATTTTTTGTAGAAAAGAAAAAGAGATAATCACCACTGATGAAAATGGCAAAGAGTATATAATTAACAATTATAGTTCTTTATTTTTTATTAGGAATAAATATTGGACAATAATCTTATTAGTAATTTATGCTTTCATGGCTTTTATAGCACATCCCTAAACCTATTATCCTTAATCTACTGCTTTTAAATATTCCTTATTTATATTATCCAGTATAGATTAGGAATATTTTTTACTTTATTTTAATGGATACAGAGAAAAATTCAATAAATTAAAGGAGATATAAAAAATATATTTGTATAATGTTGTTGTTTCAATATTTTTAATAATATATTTTGATATAATAACATTAAAGAAATTAAGTGATTGTAAGAGGTTTATATGCAAAAGTATGTTAAGGGTAATAAGTTAGATAATTCTCAGATGAAGCAACGATTTTCACTAAAGAAAGTTAAGCATGGTCTTGCATCTGTTTTAGTTGGATTATTATTTTTAGGTTTCTCTTCATCAACAGTTTTATCAGATGAATTGACAAACACTGGGACGACTACAAAATCAGATCTATTAGACTCTGTTTCTCTCGGCTCAGTAACTGATTCGAATTTAGTGACAACTGATCAATTGATAGATTTAGATCAAACGCTTGAAGCAAAGAACATGGGGATCGTAAAAGAGGTAACTTCTCCGAGCTTGGTTGAGCCGCAAGCTGTAGATTCAACTAATGGAATGGTTAGTGGCTCTGAAAAAACTACTGAAATTGCAAGCTCATCTTCAATGACTAGTGCCAACGATGCCAATGTTGGCGTTATGACAAAAGAAGAAGCGGCGACAATGTTTAAAGATATCAGTAGCTTCACAAGCAAGCGAAATGAAACTGATTTTAATATCAATATGGGAAACCGTGATGATAAGGAAGTCGGATTTGGAGTGAAAGAAGTTGAGCTTAAACCGGGTCAAGAATACACGATTTCATTTAAAGATGGTGATGTAATCAAGACTCCAGATTTATACCTATATCAACCTTATCCAGGCATTTTTGAAAAGGCCGATGGGGCTGTTGAAGGAACTAATTCAAATTTAACTGCTGTAACCTATGATCGCAATAATCGTACCATCAAAGCTTTAACCTTGGATAATGATGCAAGTGTTGAAGTTTGGACCCATTATAATGATAGACTTTATCGTTTACACATAAAAGTTTTAGGTAAAAATTATGTTGACTATATCGAAAAAGTCAAAGAAACTGAGACTAAAGCAAATGAAATTATTGCAGATTTTAATAAGCTTGTTTTGCCAACGGAATATGACAAGGTTAAAGTAGCTCATGACTGGATTATCAAAAATGTAGAGTATAATTATGAAGCATTAACGGTAAGGTGGAGTTGGACAGATAGTCATGCCTATGGTCCATTAGTTTTGAATACAGCAATTTGTGGTGGCTATACACTAGGATTAAAATATCTCTTACATAAATTGGGGATTGAATCTTATTATATAACTGGGTATGTATCTCCAAGTGCAATTGCTCAAAATGGCTATCATGCCTGGAATTTGGTTAAATTAGATGGAAAATATTATCATATCGATAGTACATGGGATGACCAAACAAAAGATGGAATTAAAGGAATTTGGAAGTCCTATGATTACTTCTTGTTATCTGATAATTCCATTCAAGAAAAAAAACATCTTAGTGACAACCAAGTTCACAGTGCTGATGATGGAGACTATATCCTAAAATATATTAAGAATATCAACAATTTTGCAAGTACCTTAGGAGATGTTGCAACTGCCATAAATAATCAATATCAAAAGAATGAGTATCTACCTGGCACTCTGAGTATCTCTATTCCGAAGATAGCAACCGAGGAAAACACTGTTGAAGAGATGAAAAAACTCATCCAAGATAATTTTTTGACAAAAGATGGCAAACGGTTAACGGGGGTTATTGAGAGACGTGAATTCAGTACAGTCTATAGTTACTTATTCCACTACACTGATGAAAACAAGGCAGTCGATCCTGTGTTAATCAAAATTGGTGAGGCTAAAGAAGGGCAAGAGGAAGCCATTAAAGCTTATGAAAACTTCTATAATCCAACAGTGACATCTGAAAGTGGCGTGGATAGTCAATCGGAGAAAAATACAAGTAAAGAAGCAGAAACGCCATCAGAAGTCACAGTTCAGCCAGAAACTCCTGAGTCAAAAGAAACGCCATCAGAAGTCACAGTTCAGCCAGAAACTCCTGAATTAAAAGAAACGGCTCAAGAACCTGAAATGGAAGTCACCCCCCCAGCTCAGCAAGCAGAAACGCCATCAGAAGTCACAGTTCAGCCAGAAACTCCTGAAACAAAAGAAACGGCTCAAGAACCTGAAACGGAAGCCCACCCCACATCTCAGCAAGCAGAAACGCCATCAGAGGACACAGTTCAGCCAGAAGCTCCTGAGTCAAAAGAAACGGCTCAAGAACCTGAAATGGAAGTCCAAACTCCAGCTCAACAAGCAGAAACGCCATCAGAGGACACAGTTCAGCCAGAAGCTCCTGACTCAAAAGAAACGGCTCAAGAACCTGAAACGGAAGTCCACCCCCCATCTCAGGAAGCAGAAACGCCATCAGAAGTCACAGTTCAGCCAGGAACTCCTGAAACAAAAGAAACGGTTCAAGAATCTGAGACGGAAGTCCAATCCCCAGCTCAGCAAGCAGAAGTTTCCTCTCAAGGAGTCATAACACAACTGAAATATAAATCTCCAAGTCAGTCATTACATATTGGTAACCTTGGTCAAGGTTCAGAGTCTTATGAACAAGCGCCAGTAATGACAGAATTACCTAAAGGTGAATTTGCTGTTGGAACCTCTAACGAGAATAAGTCATTGATAAAAGAAGAAAACAATAGAAAGCCAGTAGCAACTCAACAGCAGTCTACTAAAGTTGCTAATAAACAGGTTAGTCAGCAAAAAAGTTCACCTTCAAGAGTTGAGAACAAGGGACTTTTCGTTGTTGGAGCAGTCTTACTCCTTATGGCTAGCTTGGCTGCTGTTACTTTAGGACGCAAAAAAAGATCATAAAAACCTTGAAGACTGATCATTAATAATCATGTTGTTTAGAGAAGACGGGTTAGTATGTTTAGTGTCATCATTAGTCTCCGCTTAAAGAGAAGTTTGCTCACTACAATTAACAACCCGTCATTTGACAAGCCAAAAAGCCTTTCTTTAAAGGCTTTTTTGCATAGTATGATGAGCCAAGAAGAATTAGCAAGAGTTGGTGAGTGGTTTAATTAAATGTGTCTCATCACAGAATTCATAACCATGTTTAGGATAAAAATGGTAAGATTCAAACCATTGTTCAAAAGGCTCACCTAAATGAATTCTGATATGTGTTTTACCAATTGCCTTTAAATATTCTTCTGCAAATACTAATAATTTACTACCCATTCCTTGATGTTTTAAACTAGGTTTAATAAAGAGACGATGTAAGTTCACTTCGTCAGAATTTATTATTGAGGAATATGCAATTGAACCAATAACACGATTATTCTCATCTATATCTATCCAAAATTTATCACCATTTTTAAAGTATTTATTTTCTATATCTAAGAGGTCAGGATTTATACTAGGCACTCTACCTAGTTTATCTTTTGCTTCCAAAACCATAAAAATTAGATCATCACGATATTCTTTTTGATATTCAATAATCTTCAATTTCCTATACCTCAAGATCAATAATATATTCTTTGATTACTGTCATAACATAAGAATTTTAATATGGTTGCTCTTGTTTGGGTAATCAAGATTAGTAGTAATACCTCGTAGGTAGGGTCATCATTTAAAGGAAATGACTATAATTGAACAAGGATATAGGGTGATACAATTTTAACTTTTGGCTATTTGGCATCAATAGAAACGTGTGAAATAAGATATTAAGAGCTTTTATTCTAGAATTAACCACTAGATTTTATGACATCAAATGGCGCTAAATGATACAATGCTTTGTAAAGTTAATGGGGACAATAGAAGAGTTATTCAGAATATAAATACAGTAGAAAATTATGGTATCATAAAAAACATAGGAGATAATCCATATGAGAGATGAACATGAAATATTTGATTTTAGTGCTGAGTGTTGCAAAACAAGATGATAGAATTGAAGTTATTTTATTGAATGGGTCCCGTGCAAACCAAGTAATTCCGAAAGACAACTCTCAAGATTATGATATTGTATTTGTCACTAACTTTATCGAAGCTATTATTGCTGATTCGACTTATTATAAACAGTTGACTATTTAATGTGAATCAATTTAAAAAGCTAACGACAATGAAATCGTTAGCTTTTTGTTAGGTCTGATTACTGATTTTTGTTGCTTTATAGTCCTTAATGAACGTTTCAATTTCAATGATATCATCTGAAAATAGCACATTATTCCTATCATTTTGACTTAAGAAGCCCTCAGAGACCATTTGATCAAACATGTTTTCTAGATGATTGAAATAACCATTGATATTAAAAAGAATACAAGGATTATCATTTTGACCAATTCGAGACCAAGAGATGACCTCTGATATTTCTTCTAAAGTTCCTGGGCCACCAGGCAATGCTATGAATGCTTCGCCTAGAGACAACATTAGTCCTTTTCGTTGTGGCATATTTTCTACAACAACTAATTCTGATAAATTAGTGTGAGCAATCTCTCTATCTTTTAGAAAAGTAGGCATAACACCAATTACTTGGCCACCACTATTAATAATGGTATCGGCGATTACTCCCATTAAACCAACTTTTCCTCCGCCATAAACTAAGTCATGATTATTCTTAATCATCCATTCACCAAGTTCGACTGTTTTCTGTCTGTAGATTGGGTTACTTCCATTACTTGCACCACAAAAGATTGTTAGTTTCATTATTCAAATCTCTTTTCTAGTTTATTGTTACACATTTAAGCTATCATTTACTAATCTGCTGAATAAGATATTTTTTACTTATAACAAATTTGAATGACAATATGTGGTCTGAATAATTGCCATACTTCTGGGACAAATGTCGCAATAAATCATCTTTCTACAAGTAAACATACCCAGTTAAAGCAAAATTATAAAGGTTTAAAAGTTAGTGAAATCGAGGAACTTGTCGTTTTTTATAAAAGTGAATAAAGGAAAATAAATTTTCTAGAATAAAAGTTTTAATATTTCAATCAATAAGTGCCATTCATTTTTTATAGAATAATTAATAGTGTCAGGTAGAAGCGCATCTATTTTGGTGGATTAACTTTTTGTTGATACTTTAATGGACTTATCCCAACTAACCTTTTGAAAGTTCTAGAAAGGTTGGAGGGAGTTGAAAATTGCAATAAATCCGTAATTTCGGTTAAAGACTTTCCTTCATTTAATAATTGTTTTGTAGCTTCTATTTTTAAATTGAGAAAGTATTGTTGAATAGTGATGTTTTTTTCTTGTTTGAATAGCTTTCGTAATTTAGATTCACTCATATGGAACTGTTTAGCAATCGCTTGTGTCTTTATATTATTATCGAGATTATTTTTTAGATACTGTATGATTGCAATAACTGTTTGAGAGTGTGGGGAGACTAAGCTATTATTTATGTGGCCAATTTGTTGCGTGTAGAATAGAATAGCTGTGTCACGAAGTTTTAGAATTTCTGTTAATACTTCTGCTTGTTCGGTTTCCTTAACAAAATTGTCTCGTGATCTATAAGCTGTTTCTATATCGAGTCCTGATTGGATTGCAGTTTGGGAAAGGCGGTCATAAACCATGATAGAATAATTTTTCTCGGACCGTAGTTCATCCCCACTGAGTGTAGCTGAAATCGCGTGACTTAATTGATTCACAGTCTCTTTTAGTACCAACTCATCACCAGTTTTTATGGCTTGCAAAATACTATCTTCATAATAATATTGATATTCATATGTGCTGGTGTTATTTTGGGATAGTTGTCGTATTTTATCTGTATTTAACGCTTCACTCCAGTTTTTTGTATGTAGATGTAAAGGATCTGACAGTCTATCTTCAACAGACCCTGTTAAAGTATAATTTATTAAAATAAGTAAATCTCTAATTTGATTAAGTGAAAAAAATGGTAAATGAGAAAGACTTTCAAAAAAATAAGTTTGTTCATTTTCGGTGATTTTGAGGGTGGACATCTTTTGATTAAAAACTGAAGAGTCAATGAGGTTACTTCGCCATGGACCGATTATAATGTAATATTGGTCGAGATGATAGGCAAGAAATAACTCTCCTAAAGAACCGTGATGAAATATAAAATCATTTTTAGTATTATCAAAATTACTCAGAATAAGAGTGTGATTATAGTAAAGAGAGATAGTTTTATCGGACTTGTATTCAGCTACGACTGAAAAAGACTTATCACACACAACAATACCCAACCCGAGAATACTATGTAATGATTTTAATAGTAAAAAATCGACCATAAAAGTTCTCCTTTATAATAATTGTAAAAAATCTTACAATAAAGTCAATAAACTCGACGAGAAATACTGGAAATGTCAAAAAATATTAAAAATGTCAACAATTTTTTTTAAAAAATATAAAACAAACACATCTAAAACGTTAAAGATATTTTAATGTCTATATTTTAATTGTAACATAGAGATAGTATATTTTTATACAAAGTTTAATTATATATAGGACAGGGAGAAATTATGTTTAGAAAATCACAAAGTAGTAATTACGATACTTCTCAAGCGAAACAGCGCTTTTCAATTAAGAAATTCAAATTTGGAGTTGCATCCGTACTAATTGGTCTTAGTTTTTTGGGTGGGGTTACACAAGGTAATCTTAATATTTTTGAAGAGTCAATAGTTGCTGCATCTACAATTCCAGGGAGTGCAGCGACCTTAAATACAAGCATGACAAAAAATATGCAAAATGGTCATGCTTTTATTGACTTATATGATGTAAAAAATGGGTTGATTGATCCTCGAAATTTGATTATATTAACTCCATCAACTTATTCTTCGACATATTATATTAAACAAGGTAGCAATTATTATAGTAACCCAAGTGAGATTACATCAACTGGTTCTGCATCTATTACTTATAATATATTGGATGAGACTGGGGCTCCTCATGTAAAAAGCGATGGACAAGTTGATATAGTTAGTGTCACTTTAACTATTTATGATTCAACAACCTTAAGGAATAAGATTGAAGAAGTTAGAACGAATGCAAATGATCCTAAATGGACAGAAGAAAGTCGGACTGAGGTTTTAACAGGTTTAGATACAATCAAAACGGATATTGATAATAATCCTAAGACGCAAACAGATATTGAAAATATAATAACGAAAGTAACTGATTTAGAAAAACTATTAGTCACACCAACGCCTGATAAAGATAAGTATGAACCAACTGGTGGCGAGACAACAGTGCCACAAGGAACCCCGGTATCCGATAAGGACATTATAGATCTCGTTAAGATTCCAGATGGATCACAAGGAGTGCCAACTGTAATTGGAGACCGCCCTAATACGGCTCAGCCAGGAGACTACCCAGTTACTGTAGAGGTTACCTATCCAGATGGGACCAAAGATACAGTAACAGTGACAGTTCACGTCACACCAACGCCTGATAAAGATAAGTATGATCCAACTGGTGGTGAGACAACAGTGCCACAGGGAACTCCGGTATCCGATAAGGACATTACAGATCTCGTTAAGATTCCAGATGGATCACAAGGAGTGCCAACTGTAATTGGAGACCGCCCTAATACGGCTCAGCCAGGTGATTACCCAGTTACTGTAGAGGTTACCTATCCAGATGGGACCAAAGATACAGTAACAGTGACAGTTCACGTCACACCAACGCCTGATAAAGATAAGTATGAACCAACTGGTGGCGAGACAACAGTGCCACAAGGAACCCCGGTATCCGATAAGGACATTACAGATCTCGTTAAGATTCCAGATGGATCACAAGGAGTGCCAACTGTAATTGGAGACCGCCCTAATACGGCTCAGCCAGGAGACTACCCAGTTACTGTAG
>NZ_JBRUGD010000006.1:0-131821 GCF_053206145.1 Streptococcus hongkongensis | reverse complement strand
AAAAAACATCTCAGAGAGATATAATTGTAATCTACCACAACAACAATTGGAAGGTCTCTGAGATGCAAAACTATTATACACCAAAAGGTAAACAGTTAACACTAACTGATCGTAGAAATATACAACGTTGGGTAATTGATGAGGAAAAATCACATCGTGAAGTCGCAAGAATGCGACCCTAAAACAGGTCGCATTCATTGAAAATTGGATAAACAACTATCCTAAAAAAATACTAGGTTACAAATCTCCTAAAGAGTTTTTCTTGGCTGGCTAACTTGCACTTGAAATTTAGCGTAAAGAACTCTTTGAAATAGTTTATTACTAATATTATATAAAATGATCACATACTATTTAGCTTCAATTAATCCTAAATCACCATCTTCACGTCTATATAATACATTTGTTTCCCCATCTTCTGCATCTGTATAGATAAAGAAATCATGACCAAGGAGTTCCATTTGCAAACGTGCTTCTTCAACATCCATAGGTTTCAATGTGACATTTTTTGTCCTAACGATACGAATTTCTGGAATATCTTCTACTTCTTCTGCTTCAAATTCTTCTGTGAAGACCTGACCAGTTGGCACTTTTTCTCGATGTTTTTTAGCAATCTTCGTTTTATTTTTACGAATTTGACGTTCAATTTTATCAACAACTAAATCAATTGAGCCATACATGTCTTGAGAAACATCCTCTGCTCTTAGAGTCATTGATCCCAATATAATGGTAACTTCGACTTTTGAAGTTTTTTCACGATACACTTTTAAATTCACACGAGTATCTATTTCATTGTCTTCAATAAAATATTTTTCAATTCTTGACAGTTTTGATTCAACGTAGTCGCGAATGGCTTCTGTAACTTCAATATTTTCACCACGTATACTAAATTTAATCATAAGATACCTCTTTTCTGCGCTAAGCGCTTTCTTTACTTATATTATACCGTTTTCATGAAAATTTGCAAGTTTTTACCTTGCTATTGACGTACTTTTTATAATTGAAACTCCTTTTTCTTTTAGTAATTTCTTTATTTGATATATGGTTGTCCCTGTAGTATAGACATCATCTATAATGAGCACCTTCTGAGGCAATTTTTGACAATTAATTATTTCAAACTGATTATCGGATGCAAGTCTCTCACTTCGACTTTTTTCAGATTGGCTTTGCCCTTCTTTTTTGTGGAGAATATCAAGATAGCTAAGCCCCGCATCATCTAAAATAGACGCCACTTGATTAAAACCACGCGCTTCATATCTACTTTTACTAACTGGAACAACTAGATATGTATAATTTTTGTAGTTCTTCTCAATATGTTTTCGTAATTCTTGAGAAAAAATTTTTTTCAGAATGAAATCACCTTGAAACTTGTATTTTGAAAAATATTCTTTCATGGCTTCATTGTATTTATAGATTGCTGTATGCGAAACCACTTCTTCTTTTGCATTCCATCTCCGGCAATCATAACACGTCACTTCTGTTCCACTTTTCCAACATGATTGACAATGCTCCAATCTTATTTTTTCGAATTGACACTGACAAGTAGTACAAATCAACTTCTCTACATTTTTCATTAATATAATATCAAACATACGTAGTTGAGGTGTAACTATTTCACTACAAAGTAAACATTTTTCAGCCATAAGCTTCCTTATTCATTACTATAATTTCTTTTCTAGCTTTTATCATTGCTTTACTAATCCCTTCATGAATGAACAATAAGTTCCCCGTTGGACGATTAATTGACCTTCCAACTCTCCCAGAGATTTGTATCAGACTACTACTTGTAAATAATTTATGATTTGCTAGAATAACAAACACATCAACCTCAGGGAATGTTACACCTCGTTCTAAAATTGTTGTGGTAACTAAAATGTTAATTTCTCTTTTTTTAAATGTCTCAATTAGTATTTTTCTATCAATGGTTTTGCTTGAAACGAAGGCTATACTTTCCTCAGGAAAAGATTTTCTCAATAATTCAGTAAAACTTTCTCCACCATTAATTATTGGATAGAAGATAAGTAAGGGAAAACCTGATTGTCTTTGATTTGCTATCAGTTTTTTTAGCACCTTTGGAAACCTCAACTTTTTGATTTGTTGACTTAATGCATAAATCAACTGAAATTTGGGAACAACTAAGGGATAATTATGAAAACGTCTTGATAATTTTATTTTTTCATAATGTCCATCTTTTACTTTCTGCTCTAGCTCTGCAGTTGAAGTTGCCGTTAAACAAACAACCTTCCCATCTCCCTTGAGACAAGAACGAGTTGCTTGGTTCAATATGTGATTGCCCACAAATGGAAAGGCATCAATTTCATCAATTATTAATAAATCAAAAGCTTGGTAAAATTTTAAGAGTTGATGCGTTGTCGCTACCACTATCGGACTGGGAGTGTAATCTCCTGATTCACCATGCAAAATAGTAATTGAACATGCGAAATCCTCAACCAAACGATTTTTAATATCAATACAAACATCTACACGAGGACTTGAAAAACAGACCCAGCCTCCACTATTTAATACCAATTCCATCAATTTATAGATCATTTCTGTTTTTCCAGCTCCTGTTACAGCATGGACTAAGCTATTTTTTCCGTTTTGATAATTTGATACCAAAAGATCTGAGACACTTTTTTGATAAGCTGTTAATTGCCCCACCCAACTTAAATAGTTACCTGCTGGAAAACTGATGGCATCAAAATAATAAAGATACGAATCAGATTCGACACGTCCAAAGGCAATGCAAGCTCTGCAATAATACTTCCCAATTGGTAAAAGGTTTGACATATCAATTGCTTGATAGCATCTGCCACAGTACATTTTTTCCGCTTTTTTAAACATAGTCGGCTTAATATGTGCCTTTTCAAGCTCCAACGTCAGCAGCTGTTGCTCTGTAAAAATCCGACCTTGTCCATAATGATTCTTTCCCATACTTATTTATTCGAAAAACTTTGCTAAAACTAGCTATTTACTGTAAAATTTTCTTATGGAAAGTTATAAAACAATAGAAAATGATTACCAATTCGAGGAAATCATTAAAAAATCTCGATTTATTTGCCACCTTTTCAAGATCCATTCTGAAGAAGAAGGTAAACACTATTTAGCTCAAATAAAAAAAGAGCATTACAAGGCAAATCATTCTTGTCATGCAATGATTATTGGTGAAAAAAGTGAAATTAAACGGTCAAGTGACGATGGAGAACCTTCTGGTACAGCAGGGATACCAATACTTTCAGTTTTAGAAAAGCAAAATTTAACCAATGTCCTAGCCGTTGTAACACGTTATTTCGGTGGTATAAAACTAGGAACGGGTGGACTCATCCGCGCTTATTCATCGACAACATCTCAAGCTCTCCAAGGCAGTGGTCTGGTCGAAATGAAAGTACAAAATGGGCTTATCTTAACCTTAACTTACGCACAATATCAGACATTGTCTCATTTTTTAGAAGAGAATCAGCTGTGCGAAGCTAATGTTTCCTTCTTAGACCAAGTCCTTGTAACCATATATTTCAACCCAGAGCAAGAAAACGAAATCTGTCATAATTTACAAGATTTTTATCATGGCAAGATTGCTTTTCAAAAAGTTGATTCGCAGATTATCGCTGTAAAATTGTAGAAATGTCACAGGAATGATAGTCTTCAACTATTGCTTTGATAAAGTTTGATTATTTTACATTTGCTTAAGTTGTGACTATACTTATGTTATATCATCACTATTTATATTCCAAAAAGGAGACTGTCATATGACAAAGATATATACAAATATCACAGAACTCATTGGTCAAACACCAATTTTAAAATTAAATAATTTAGTACCTGAAGATGCTGCGGACGTTTATGTTAAAATCGAATCCTTTAATCCTGGATCATCTGTTAAAGATAGAATTGCTCTGTCAATGATTGAGGATGCTGAAAAAGAGAGCAAGATTAAACCTGGTGATACTATCATTGAACCAACTAGTGGAAACACTGGAATCGGTTTAGCTTGGGTGGGAGCAGCAAAAGGCTATAATGTTATTATTGTAATGCCTGAGACAATGAGTATTGAAAGACGTCAAATCATCAAAGCATACGGGGCTCAACTAGTCCTTACGCCTGCTGACCAAGGAATGAATGGCGCAATTGCTAAAGCAAAAGAATTAGCAGCCGAAATCAATGCTTGGGTTCCTATGCAGTTCAGTAACCCTGCCAATCCAAAAGTACATCAAGAGACAACAGGGCAAGAAATCTTGGACGCTTTCCAAGAAATCGGCTTGGATGCTTTTGTTGCTGGTGTAGGTACAGGGGGCACAGTGTCCGGTGTCTCTAATACTCTAAAAGCTAAATTTCCTGAAATAAAAGTATATGCCGTTGAATCAGATGAATCAGCTATACTTTCTGGAGAAAAACCAGGTCCACATAAAATTCAAGGTATTTCAGCAGGATTTATTCCTGAAACCCTTGATACTAAATCTTACGATGACATTATTCGTGTTACTTCTGAAAATGCACTAGGCACTGGACGTTCAATTGGTAGCAAAGAAGGCTTCTTAGTTGGAATTTCTTCAGGAGCTGCAATCTACGCCGCTATTGAAGTTGCCAAACAATTAGGTAAAGGTAAAAAAGTTCTTGCCATACTCCCAGATAACGGCGAACGTTACCTATCTACCGAACTCTATCAATTTGATAACTAAAAAATAGCGTTCACTCCTAATTGACACAGTAAAACCCCTTCCCAAATAATTTGGGAAGGGGTTTTACTATTGTTTGAAATTTTTAAGGCCTTCATCAATCCATTTGGGCAAAGCTTTTTCTAAAGGCTGAAAACCAATGGTCAACCGACTATTTGTAAATCTATGCCGATGAGTAATGGTATGCTTTTCTTCCTCTAAAGTCCGCAGTGACAAACTCGCTTTTTTTGTAAATTCATCAACATCAACAACTTGTACCAAGACTTCTTGTCCTTTTGATAATATATCATTGATATCATCAATAAAACCACTTTTTATTTCTGAAATATGAATGAGACCTGTTGTCCCATCTTTTAGGGCAACAAAGGCACCATAAGGTTTAATACCAGTAATTTTACCATGCAATTTGTCGCCAATTTTCATTAATCCACAACCTCAATTGTTTCGATAACAACATCTTCTTTTGGTTTATCTTGGGCACCAGTTTCGACTGAAGCAATCTTATCAAGCACAGCAAATGACTCCGCATCCATCAGTTGTCCAAATACAGTGTGACGACGATCTAAGTGTGGTGTTCCACCATTTTTAAAGTAAGAAGATGCAATTTCTTTTGGCCAACCACCACGCTCGAGTTCTTTTTGAGCATATGGAATACTTGAATTTTGAACAATGAAAAACTGACTACCATTGGTATTTGGTCCGGCATTGGCCATTGAAAGGGCTCCACGAAGATTGTACAATTCGTCTGAAAATTCATCTTCAAAACTATCACCATAGATTGACTGACCACCCATGCCTGTACCAGTTGGGTCGCCACCTTGAATCATAAATTCAGGAATAATACGGTGGAAAATAATGCCATCATAATAACCTTCTTTAGCTAGTCCAATAAAGTTGGCTACTGTTTTTGGTGCTTGCTCTGGGAATAAGGCAAGTACCATATCACCATGATTTGTTTTAATAGTTGCTTTTGGACCTTGATGTGATTCAAGTCCCAACTGTGGAAATTCTAATTCTTTTTCTAACAATCCTAACTCCTCTAAGGCATATTGAATGCCATCTTCCTCTACTTTTTTTGTGATAAAATCAGCTTTTTCCTGAACAAGTGGATGTGATACTCCCATTGCAATACTGATTCCAGCATAATCAAATAATTCTAAATCATTTAATTCATCACCGAAAACTAGAATATTTTCTGGTTTTAAACCTAGATGTTCTACAACTTTAGAGACACCTAATGCTTTTGAAGTATTTTTTAATACAACATCTGATGAGTTATCATGCCATCTTACCAGACGTAGATGTTCAGCTAAATCTTCAGGTAATTGTAAGGCATCACCTTGGTCTTCAAATGTCCACATTTGATAAACATCATGCTTCTCATTATAATCTGGTACGACTTCTAAGTTGGCATAGACATTATCAATAGCATTATTAATCAAATCATTCCGATCAGAAAGTACCGCTTCATGGCGACCAGCCATACCATAGTGAATACCTGAAGCATCTGCCCATTCTTTGTATCTCACGACAACTTCATCAGGAATTGGTGCTTGGAAAATAATATTTTTTTTATTATCTTTAGCATAAGCACCATTTAATTTAACACAGTAATCTGCATCCAGATTTTGAACTTCTTCAGGCACACCGTAACGCGCTCTTCCTGAAGCTATACCTGTAATAATACCTTTTGCTTTTAATCCTTTAAAAACTTTCTCAATCGAACTTGGCATAAAGCCAGTATCTTTTATTCGTAAGGTATCATCAATATCAAAGAAAACCATCTTTATTTTCTTTGCTTTATATTTTAATTTTGCATCCATGTTATCCTCCCATACAGTGCATCTATTATATCATTAATTATCGTCTTGTGGCACTATATGGTGTTGGAAGGCATAAACAACTGCCTGCGTTCGGTCATCCACTTCTAGTTTAGAAAGGATATTTGAGACATGGGTTTTGACCGTTTTCAAAGATATAAATAATTCATCAGCAATCGTCTGATTATCATATCCTTTTGCTAACAGATACAAAATATCAAATTCGCGAGCTGTCAATTCTTCGTGCAAATCAGGATTTTTATCATGTTCCTTAATTTTCTTATCAACTTTTGTTTCAATTGCCAACTGCTCTTTTGCAACTTTTCGAATAGCATTTAAAATTTCTGCTGCACTAGATGTTTTTAGCATATAGCCTTTTGCTCCAGCATCAATAACTGGATAAATTTTTTCATTATCTAAGTATGATGTTAATACGAGAACTTTAGCCTCTTTCCATTGCTCTAATATTTCCAGTGTGGCTTCTACACCACCCATTTCTGGCATTACCAAATCCATCACTAAGACGTCTGGTCTCAGGTCCAAAGCTAAGTCAATCCCTTGTCGGCCATTTGAAGCTTCACCGACAACCTCGATATCCTTTTGCATATTAAGAAAACTCTTTAACCCTAATCGAACCATCTCATGATCATCTACTAAAATGACACGTGTTTTATCCATTATCTTCCTCCAATACCAGTGGTAATCGAATATCCATGGTGACCCCTTTACCTTTTTGACTAATTAAATGAATAGTACCTGCAAGATCATCTACTCGGTCTTCTATATTTTTTAAACCATAACTTAACTCTCTCGCATCATCCATGTCAAAGCCAACACCATTGTCAACCATTTTTAATTGGACTTCATTTTTTGATTGATTTAAGTAGACTTCTAAACGACTTGCTTTAGCATGTTTTAAGGTATTGCTAATAAATTCTTGAGCAATCCTAAACAAATTATCTTCCATTGATTTCGGTAGCTTACTGATATTTTCTTTATAAATGACTTCAATATCACTTTTATCTGTTAACTCTTTTAAAATCATGTGAAAGCCTTCAGTTAAGGTTCTATTGGCTAACTCTGTTGGTCTTAAATGGAGTAGCAAGACACGTAAATCCTTTTGTGCATTCTGCAGCATCGCTTCCACTGTTACAATTTGTGTTTGCAGTTCATCTTTTTCTAAATCATCCAAACTCATGGAAACCCCTGACAATATCATAGACGACGCAAATAATTCTTGACTCACTGTGTCATGCAAGTCCCTAGCAATTCGCTTTCTTTCACGTTGCACAATTTTTTGGCTGTCTAAAAGGTAGGCACTTTCTTTTTTTTGTAAACTCGCAGTCATATGAGCCATCTTTTTCGACAAACGAATCAAATTAATGTTAATTTCAGAATTTTCTTCTAGTGTGATTGACTGATTATTTAATATTCGACGTAAGTTTTGGTTTGTTCCTCTTTTACTATTATCATCTAAAATAATCCATAATAAGAGAAGAAGCAAAGTGACGGAAACAATTAAAAGTAAGATTGAAAACAAGAGACGTTCTGTTTTCCATAAATCAACTGTCAAATCATTTATGGTCAATCCTAAATTATTCATAACCACAACTACTATGGAAAGCACTGTAATACTTGAGTATAACCAAACTAGAAAATAGTAACGTTTGTTCATTGTCTTTTCACCTCCACTGCTCCAGCTAAGGTGTTAACAACTATTTTGACCTTTTTCAAACTGTCACTGGCACTGTCATAGCCTAACTTAATAGATTCATTTCGTAAATCATATTCTTGACAACTAAAAAAATTAATACTGCCATAAATAGAGCTAACATCAATTGTAACCGCAACGTCTATAGGTACAATAATTTTTGTCGGTCCATAGATCTTTCGAATAAGGATAATATTATTTCCGCCTTGAACAATAACATTTGATAAGTCAATTGTGTCACTACCACTTATCCTAATAATATTGATATCATCAAAGGCATAATAATCACTATCATAAGTGGCAGCGCCAATCCATTGATGTTTAGTTTTTCTAACGGCGATATTTTCTTGACCAAAGCGAATTAATGCAAATCTATTTTTCTTTTTCACCTGTGAAAAATGATTAATCACAACATAAACTATTGCTATCAGAATAGCTAAAATGATATATGGATTTAACATAAAAATAAGAAATAGCAACAATAAGCCAACTGTCAGCAAAAAATTATTTCTATTGTCTTGATTATAAAACCGTAAAGCTAAAAGAATGATAACTAATATAAAAATAAAACTCGTCACATCATTTTCTAAAATAGTCAATATCCCCATAGCTAATAAGATACATTCGACTAATAAAAAGAACTGAAATTTTTTCATTGGACTCCTTCCATCATTTGACATTTTATCAAATTTTAACTGAAAATTCATCTTAAAGTCTTAGAAACCAAAAACAAAAAACAGCATACCACTTGTACTCAGAGACTTCGATAGAAGTCTAATCATTTGTACTGTGGATGCTGATTATTTTAAGGCGTTCCCATAGAGGCATTTGAAGTAGTGGAATCAGTCGTAGCTGTACTTGAGCTACTACTTGAACCACTTGTTGCATCTGAACTTGAAGAACTTCCCGAGCTTGTGTTAGTGTTTGTTTCACTTGAACTAGATGAAGATGACGAAGACTGATCAGTCGAATTTTCTGCATCCGGATAGAGGTAAAGTGCAATTTCGCTACTATCTGACACAATGATATCTTCACCAGCATACGGAAATTGAGCACTGATAATTAATGTCGATTTCGGATTATGTACCTTACTATAACCGGTACTTGAATTGACATCTGGATAATAAGCTACAATTCGATTTGAAACAATACCTAAATCAGTTAATTTCTTCACAGCTTCCCCATATGTTAAGTTTGTCAAAATCGGCATCGGTTCTTTTTCATTTTTAGGTTTCTTCTTCTTAACTTTAGGTTTTCCAGTTGATACAAAAAGGTCAACCTGGGCACCATTTCGTCGTTGTGTTCCAGCTTCTGGATTCGTTCTTATCACTTTTCCAGATTCGACGGTTTTACTTTCTTCCTTATAAATTTGTCCAACTTGAAGTCCCGAATCAGTTAATTCTTTCTTTGCCACACTTAAGGTGACACCATTAACATCTGGCACTTTTATGGTAGATGGCTTGGTTAGAATTAAATAGGCGAAAATCGCTACTAAAACAACAAAAAGTGCAAAGAAAATCTTCAGTAATGTTCCTAAAAAACGGCCCCGTTTTTTCTTTGGTTTTTTACCGATGACAGGCACGCCCTTATCCTCCATGTTGTCTGGAGCAACCTGCTGTGGCGAAACTGTCGATTTAACTTGTGTAACTGGCGTTGGGGTTACTTTAGGTAGAGGTCTTGTGCTCTCTACATCATTGAAAACCAACTTGCGTTCACGACTACGATTATAGCTCAGAGCAGTCATTAAATCTCTACTCATATCAAATGTTGTGGCATAACGGTCACTCAACCGCTTAGCTGTCGCTTTGATAACAACGTTTTCAAGAGCCTGAGGCACGTTCTTATTCTCTTCAATAATTGATGGAAGTGGTTTTTGGAAATGTTGCAACGCAATCGTTACAGCACTATCTCCATCATATGGGATGTGACCCGTTAACATTTCAAAGAGCATAATCCCCATTGCATAGATATCACTTTGAACTGTTGCTTTTGAACCTCTTGCTTGCTCTGGCGATAAATAATGGACACTACCTAGCATTGAATTTGTCTGCGTTAAGCTTGTTTCTGCAAACGCAACAGCAATACCAAAGTCAGTAACTTTTACAACACCATCTTTTGTTAATAAGATATTTTGAGGTTTTAAATCTCTATGTACAATGCCTTTTTGGTGGGCAAGCGTCATAGCAGATAAAACTTCTTCCATAATTCTTACAACAAGATCATTAGCAATCGGGGCATTTTCTTGAATATACCTTTTAAGATCATATCCATCAACATATTCCATTACTAAGAACTGCTGTCCGTCCTCTTCTCCAATATCTCTAATTGCTACGATGTTTGGATGATTTAGTTCAGCCATAGCCCGCGCTTCCCTTTGAAAACGCGCTACAGCAACCTGATCTGTTTGATAATTAGTCCGCAAAACTTTAATTGCAACATCTTCATTATCTAAAATCAAATCATTAGCTAAATAAACATCAGCCATTCCACCGCGGCCAATAGACTTCAGGATACGATAACGACCAGCAAATAACTTGCCAATCTGTATCATAATTCCTCATCCTCACTTTCGTTATGAACCAAAGCAATCGTGATATTATCTAGTCCGCCTCTTTCATTTGCTAAAGCAACTAAGGCAGTATTCTTCTCATCAAGAGAAATACTACGAGAAAGTATCTCTACGATTTCATCATTCGTCACCATATTGGTCAGACCATCCGAGTTGATAACGAGGTAATCATTTTTGTCTAAAACTTTTATTCCTAAATCAACTTCTAAAGGATTGGCTTGCCCAATAGACTGGGTAATAATATTTTTTTGTGGATGAATAGCCGCTTCTTCTTCTGAAATTTGTCCAGCTTTGACTAATTCATTAACCAATGAATGATCACTAGTTAGCAGTTTATATTGACCATCTTGAACTAAGCCGATTCGAGAGTCCCCAACATGAGCAAAAATGGCACTATTATCAACCAAAACAACTGCTTCTACTGTTGTTCCCATTCCCTTATAGTCCTCAGTTTGTCCCATTTGATAAACACGTTGATTTTCAGTTTCAATCGTTTCAAGTAACCAATCTCTGATTTGATTTAGTTCTGTAAATTCAGTTTGAACCCATTCTTTGCCAAGGTCGGTTACAGTCATTTCACTGGCAATATTACCTGCACGATGACCACCCATACCGTCAGCTAAGATAACTAAGGTAATTCCTTTTTTATTATCAAATTTATTGATAAAGTCTTGATTATTTGAGCGTTTTTGCCCAATATCAGTAATTAATGAAATTTTCATATGTGTCCGTCTGACAGAGTCAGTTTCCTCCTAAATACTACAAGATACGTTTGACTTGTCCAATAAAGAATCCGTCAGTTTGATACTGTTCTGGTGTAATGACTATACAACCATCTTTTACGATATCTGCTTGTGTATGGTTTAGTTTTACTTGTTCAAAATTTGGATGACTTTGCAAGAATTTTTCAATAACTTGAAAGTTTTCCTCATCGAAAATCGTGCAAGTGCTATAGGTTATTATACCACCTTTACGTACCGTTTGACAAACACTAGACAATATCTCTAATTGAATTGCCTGTAATGACTGAGAGTCTTGTACATTTTTGGTGTATTTAATATCTGGTTTGCGACGAATTAAGCCAATTCCAGAACAAGGTGCGTCAACAAGAATCTTATCAAAAGAATCAGCTGAAAAACGTTCATGAACTTTCCTGGCATCTAACACTTCAGTTTTAACACGTTCACTTAACCCTAATCTTTTGGCGTTTTCTTTAACTAATTCAAGTTTATGGTCATAAATGTCCAAAGCAGTTACTTTTCCAGTTGATAAATAAGATGCCATATGAACTGTTTTTCCTCCAGGAGCGCTGCAGGCATCAAGTATTTGATCATCTTCTTTAATCTCTAACGTTGGAGCCACTAGCTGACTTGACTCATCCTGAATAGTCACTAGACCATCTATAAAGGCTTGACTTGAAGCAAAATGGCCGGAGGATTTTATTAAGCCCACAGGAGAAAGAAGTGATGCTTTTGCGTCTAATGATTCTTTCAACTCATCATAGTATTCTTTTTTGGTCACCCGAATACTAGCCTTGCTAGGAATGAAGAGACTCTCCATAACGGCCACTGCGCGCGCTTCACCAAGTTGATCAATCAATTTTTTGACCATCCAGGTTGGCATAGAATACTGAACAGAATAGCGTTTGTTCTTTCTTTTAATTGCTTCAATAGCCGGCATCTCATTCTCACTTAATAGACGTAAGATGGCATTCACATATTTCTCAGCACCACGTTTATTCCCTCTATTTTTAGCAATACTAACAGCATCGTTAACAATAGCATGCGCTGGTACCTTATCTAAATAGAGTAGTTGATATAGACTGAGCATTAATAAATAGTAAACCCACTTCTCAATCTTGTCACGATCTTCAATAAAGTGAGCCAGATACCATTCTAATGTCATCTTTCGTGACAACGTCCCATAAACAATTTCTGTTATCAATCCCTTGTCTTTAGCAGATAAAGCATGGTTTGTCAATTGGTTATTTAAGGCGAGATTTGAGTAGGCTTCATTGTCAAAGATGTCTTCCAAGACAATTAGTGCTTTTCCTCTTGCTAATTTTTTCCAATCATTGGCCAAATTGATCACCCACTTCTAGTTCACGTCCCAGTCCATTTAAAAAGTCTGAAATTGCCATTTTAGGTTTGCCAGCAGGTTGTACTAATTTTAATGCGACAGCTTGGTCTCCCGCCGCTACAACCAGACTTTTCTTACTTTTAGCAATAATTTGGCCTGGTTGTCCCTGACCTTCTACCACTTCAACCTCGTATAACTTAAAGCGTTGCCCTGATAGGTATGTATGAGCAATCGGCCAAGGATTCATGCCACGAACTTGATTAAAGACATCAAACGCAGATTTTGTCCAATCAACTTTTTCTTGTTCTGAAGAAATGTTTGGTGAAAATGTCGCTTGGGAATGATCCTGAGGAGTTGGTTGCAAATCACCAGATAAGTAACCTGGTAAGCTTTCAAGTAATAAATCACGGCCAATAATGGCTAATTTATCAAACATGGTACCAACATTGTCAGACTCTGTTATTTCTGTACTTGCTTTTGAAACCATATCTCCGGCATCCATTTCTTTAACCATTTCCATGATGGTCACACCTGCTTCTTTTTCGCCATTAATAATGGCATAGTGAATTGGCGCTCCACCCCGATATTTTGGTAATAAAGAAGCATGAACATTTAAAGCAAAGTCTACTGAGTCTAATAATTTGCTTGGTAAAAATTGACCAAAGGCTGCTGTAATAATACCATCTGCACCCAATGCCATAATATCTTCTAGTTCCTTTGATCCAGATAATTTTTCAGGTTGATAAACAGGTAATTGGTTGGCTAAAGCAACTTCCTTTACCGGTGTCATTTTAATTTCTTTTTTTCGCCCAACAGCACGATCAGGTTGAGTTACAACGGCCAAAATTGTATATTTACCATCTTTTAACAAGCCTTCTAATACTGTGGCCGAAAATTGTGGCGTTCCCATAAAGAGTATTTTTGTCATTTTTTCTACCTTACTACCTCCTTTTAATATATAGAGGTTATCTTTCTAACATTAGTTTACATGAAATGTTGAGGTTCTTGGTCAATAATTACTTTTAAGTCTTTATTCTCTTTTTCTTGTGTCCAATCAAGAATTACATTTAACGTTTCTTCTAGTTTATCCTCAAAACGATACTTCAAAATAATTTGATAGTGATATAAATTATGTGTTCGAGCAACCGGTTTGGGTGTTGGTCCTAAAATTTTAATTTTGTCAGATAAATTATCTTTTAAAATAGACATTACTTGATAGGCTTTTTTGACTAGAGCCTGTTCGTCCTTCATTGATAAAGTGATTCCAACTGTAAAATAATAGGGTGGGTAAGCCATTTTTTGGCGTATTCCCATTTCATAAGCATAAAAGGCTTCGTAATCCTGATTTTTGGCCATCTGAATAGCATAATGATTGGGATTATAAGTCTGAATCAGTACTTGACCGGGTTTATCGGCTCGACCTGCTCGACCTGCAACTTGTGTCAATAATTGGAAGGTTTTCTCAGATGACCTAAAATCTGGCAAGTTCAATGACGTATCAGCATTTAAGACTCCAACAAGGGTTACATTTGGAAAATCTAACCCTTTAGCTATCATTTGCGTTCCAAGTAAGATATCTGCTTCATGATCGCCAAACTGCGCTAATATTTTTTCATGACTACCTTTTTTTCGGGTCGTATCCACATCCATCCTAAGAATGTGCGCTTCTGGAATTGCTTCAAGTAATTCATCATAAGCCTTTTGCGTCCCTGTACCGTAATAGCGAATACTCTTACTTTGACAATTAGGACAAGTTCTCGGGATGTCTTTTTGATAGCCACAATAATGACAATTCATACTTTTAGTATCCATATGCAAGGTTAATGAAATATCACAATTGGGACAGCCATCGACATAGCCACAATCCCGACACATGATAAAACTAGAATAACCTCGTCTGTTCAACATAAGAACAACCTGTTCCTTTTTTTGAAGCCTATCTTTAATCATATCAAGTAAATAGGGAGTGTAATTACTTAATGATTGCTTTCCAATATAATCTCTGAAATCAACAATTTCCACCTCTGGTATTCTAGCTAATGGATTTGCTCTTTGGGTCAATTCAATAAAATGATACAAGTCTTTACTAGCCCTAGCACGACTTTCAATGCTTGGTGTTGCTGATCCCATTACCAAAACAGCTTGATGAGATTTGGCCCTTAAAAGCGCGACATCACGTGCATGATAGCGAGGATTTGACTCTTGCTTATAGGTAGCTTCATGTTCCTCATCTATAATGATGGCACCAATGTTTTCTAAGGGTGCGAAAATAGCTGAGCGAGCACCAACAACTACTCTGGCTTGACCTGTTTTAATCTTTTTCCACTCATCAAATTTTTCCCCATCGGATAAACCTGAGTGCATAATAGCAACCAGCTTTCCAAAACGTGAAATAAATCGATTTGTCATTTGTGGCGTCAAAGAAATCTCAGGGACAAGAACAATTGCTGTCTTTCCCATCTTCAAAACAAAATCAATCGTATGCAAATAGACTTCTGTTTTACCAGATCCTGTAACTCCCTCAATCAAAAATGGTTTGGAATCCTGTCCTATTGCTTGGGTGATTTGCTTAACAGCAGCATCTTGTTGCGGATTTAATTTAAGAAATTCTGAAGACTCTACCTTATCAAAATAAGCATCACTTCGATTTACAGCTTCTTCATAGATATCAATTAATTGATTAGTGATAAAATAGTTTACGACATCACTTGAGAAGTCCTTTCTCAAGTCACTTAATTTACCATCTCTTGAATTCATCAAAAGAAAATCTTTAAGTTGTAATTTCTTTTTTGCGCGCGTAGAAATTTCTGAATCACGTAAAGCTTGACAATTAACTTTGTAATAGGAGATTTGTTTAACTGTTTTTTTATCTTTGGCCAGATAAGTTAGTTCTATCTGACCATTTTTTATTGCTTTCAATGCAAGTGCTTCCTGAGTAGATGCCAGTTGCGACATTAGGACACTAGTTTTTTTACCAAAAATTTTTTCGCGTTCCTCTGTGGCAAGGTGTTCGGTAACATGCAATTCTTTATCATAATGAGAGTTAAGAAGATTAGGAAGCATCGCTTTCAAAAGGGTGATTTTATAGGAAAAGACTGTTTTTCTTAAAGAATCTGCCAAATGTAATTGCTCCTGATTAAGAACTGGTTCAGCATCTAATAAGTCAATGATTTCTTTATAGTCACCTTCAGCTTCACCAAAACCTATGACAAATCCTTGTAAGAGACGATTACTTCTTCCAAATGGCACATGAACCCGTGACCCAAGTTCAACGAGACCATCATATTGTTCTGGAATGGCATAAGTAAAGGGTTTATCTGTTTGCATTAATGGAACATCAACAATAATCTGTGCTACTTTCATCTCTTCTCCTTTCCTTACAAGTTAAATGAAAAAAACTAAGATTTATCAACCTTAGATTTTTTCTCCTTCTTCTTCTTTTTCTTTGGCAATTTGTTCTTTTATCTTACGTTCTTCTTCTTCTTTTGCAATACGCTCAGCTTCAATTTTAGCTCTTACTGCTGCACGTTTTGCTGAAGGGTCTGGATGGATAACAACATTTCCAGATTCGATTTCTTCTAAAGCTTGTAAAGTTGATTTTACAGACTTGAAGCCTTGAGTTGCTTTAGCGCCTGCTTCAAGTTCATGTGCACGTTTTGCTTGTAAAATAACAAGTGAATATTTTGATGGTACTTTATCAAGTAAAGTATCAATTGAAGGTTTTAACATCATAGGAATTAACTCTTTTCTATTTATCAGCGAATCGGTTTTGTATTTGTAATCATTTTATCGTAGCGACCGATGACGCGCTCTACTCTGAAATGCTCTGTTTCAATAATTCGTTTGACACGTTCAGCAGCTAATGGTACTTGATCATTAACAACTGCATAGTCATACTCTCTCATTAAAGCAATTTCTTCTCGGGCACGTTCAATTCGTTTAGCAATGACTTCCTGACTATCTGTTCCTCGACCAACTAAACGGTCTTCTAATTCTTCTAAATCAGGAGGTGTTAAGAAAATAAAAACACCATCTGGTACTTTTGACTTCACCTGTAGCGCTCCTTGTACTTCAATTTCCAAGAAAACATCAATACCTTTGTCAAGCGTTTGGTTAACATAGCTGAGTGGTGTTCCATAATAGTTACCAACATACTCTGCATACTCTAACATTTGACCATTCTTAATTAATTCTTCAAATTCTTCACGAGTACGGAAATAATAATCCACACCATCAACCTCACCAGGTCTTTGTGCACGTGTGGTCATTGAAACTGAATATTCAAATTTATGATCGGGCGTTGAGAAAATCTCTTGTCTAACCGTCCCTTTCCCAACTCCAGATGGTCCAGAAAAGACGATCAACAAACCACGTTCGGACATTATATTCTCCTTAATAATTGCTTTCTAATAGTTTATCACGATAAAGCGTGATTTTCAAGCCAATATTCACTTAAGTTAAGAAAACAAAAAAGGCTTAGAAAAATGAATTTCTAGAGACTATGTTTTCAATCTGGCAGATGTTACTAACATCGTTTTAAACAATCTTGGATACAATTTTCTATCCTCCATGAGTTATGATTGTAATTGACCCAATACTACTGTGTTGAGCATTCTAATTACTATTTCACAAAGAAGGGCAGTAACTGACAATTTTAGAATAATATCTTTATCAGTTCATTATTTTCATAGCATTAATTTTAATAAACAGCGTCTTAAAATTCTGAAGATTAAAACTGTCAGCGCTGTATCGGGTCTCACCTTTGGCTAAATAAAAAAAGGCTCTATAATTTATGTAGTGGGCAAAACCACTATAGAGATTATAGAGCTTTTTGATTGTAGAAAAGAGCCTAAAAAACGACTTCTCCATGAAATTGTTTGTTAATATAGTTTGAATGCATTGATGGCTTATCCATAATTTCCCTCTCTCAAGAACTTTAAAATGTCCTTGGGCTTGCTTTTTCGATTGGCCTATAAGACGTGTTCACGTGTATGTGCGCCATCAGTCAAGGCAGCTTGCAAGGTAATCTTTTGAAAAGGGCTTAGGGTGGCGGTTTTTACTAAGCGTTCAACATCTTCTACAGAGAGAGCTATGCCATCGTCTTGAATAACCTTGTAGAGATAGCTAAACCATAAATCGCCATCACCTTTTGCATGTTCACCGGCCCTTACCATATACGCATACCACCCCCATCATTGTCTCCCTTCGCCTTGTGATTCATTGATCTGCTCAAGCATCGGCGTGCTTCTTCCATCAAGCTAGTTCTAGTCTCTCTAATATAGCTCACTTTTATCCAAGCGTCACCTGATAGCTTATCCATAAGCCCTGCAATCTCCAAAGCCACATGAATCAGGGCATAGAGAACAGGGCTGATAGGTATAAGTGAGGCTCACGCCTTGGGTGATGGTTTGCCTCTTCTTTTGGTTAGGGTGGCATAGAGGGTGACAAGGATAAGGGCGACAACTATGCCAATCAGGGCACACAGTAGCTCAATCCACAGTCTAGCCTTGTCCACACCCTTTGCGGCTTGGTGGGCTTTTTGGTAGTGCTTGTGGTTATAAGGGATCCTATGCCCTCTGACCAACAGGCGTTTGGTGTTGACCCCATAGGGCGTGCAAGTCACCAAAGTGGCATAATCCTTGCCAACTTCTCCAGAAAGGAGAGACACTTGGTCTGGCTCAACTGTGGCGATTTGGTCCACCTGATAGGCCAAGGTTCGGTTGAGGACACGAAAATAAAAGATGTCCCCTTTTTTTACCAAGTTTAAATTGGTAAACATCTCTGCCGAGGGAAGGCCTCTATGGGCAGAAACAACAGCATGCGTCCCTTGACCACCAACCGGTAGGGCGCTGCCAAATAAATGACCCGCCCCCTTTGATAAGATAGCATCTCTGGTGTAGTGATAGATGGGCAGATTGATTCCAATAGCAGGAACCTCCACATGCCCCATCATGCCATCTTTTTCCATTCCCAGCAAGCTTTCATAGACCTTGTCCTCAACCCCCTCTCGAAATGAAAAGGCGTCTGGCACGGGCTGGATACCGAGTTTCTTATTGTAGGCCTCTGCCTTTTGCCAAATACGGTCTGTCTCTGAAGGCTTTGTTTGGCTGACTTGTCGCTGGTAAGAGGACACCAATTGGCCATCACGGTAAGCATTCCACTGGCTACTAAACTTAGGGTAAAGAAAGATGCCAGTACCCACTAAAAATAAGAAGAGTAGACCAAGATTTTTTAGTTTTTCTGTCACAATATCTCCCTGTCCTTAAAAAGGAGACTGTAGCTAGACAGTCTCAATCCTTTTGCTCGTCTGGTCAGTTAGGCTTATGCCTTACGTCTTTTCACCACATAAATGCCAATAGCGCCTGCCATAACAGCCAACCCTAAAGCAGTAAACAGGTAAGTTCCGATACTACCAGTTGACGGCAGCTCACCCAATTTTGTGTTGGGAATATCGGCAATTAGAATTGTCCCCAAACCAGCTGTATTTTTCTCAGTTACAGTAGTTCCCGTTGGAGTGGTAGTTGTAGAATTAAGGTAAGCTTTCGTTACGCCCTCTTCTGTTCCTTGGAATTTGTTCATTGCATAAAATACATTATTTTTTAACCACCCCACTTGACCTTGTCCATTATCAGTTGAGGTATAAGTACTACGAGTTGAAGATGCTGAAGTTTCTGTAGTTGCTGTACTCCAACTAGCTTCCACAGCATATACTTGTGTATTCAACGAGTAGCCTTTTGGACTGGTAATTTCTTTGATATAGTATGTCCCTTTACCAACCTTAGTTGAAATTGCATAACCATCTTGATTAGTCGTTACAATATCAATAAGGTTTTTTGCACTTGCATCTGAGTAGATACCAAAGACTGCATCTTTCAATGGTGCCTTCGTCTGAGAATCAATTTTTTTGAAAGCCAATTGATACGTGTAAACTGTTTTTGAATCCTCTTTTCTGGTAATACTTTCATCAGTTTGAGGATCTGGTTTTGTATTTGGATTATCGTAAGTTTTACCATTGTTAGGATTATTAGTATAGAAATATTCTGCAGTATTAGCATTCCCTATAGAACCTACTTTAGCATTGTCATTCACAGTTCCACTATAAGCAATGGTTGGAGCTATTGTTTCAAGGTTGTCATAATTGAAGGCAAGATTGAAACCATTGCCAACATTATGCGCTTTACCGATGACCTTTCCGGCACTATTGGTAAATTCACCAGATGCATTTGCCTTTAAAGTTTGCCCTTTCCAAGAGACAGTTAATGAAGTATAATCAAAAGTCAAACCATCCGAAAGTATATCTGATACAAAAACCGTTTTGTTGATGGCGGCAGTTGAATAGCTCGGCAACACGACAGAAAGTTTGTAATCGACCCTATCACCAAGGCCAGCAGTAGCTTTTTCACCGTCTGCTATCGTACCACCAGTAATTTCCTTTTTAATACTTGGCTCTGAAGATTTAGCTACAGCAGTTTCCCCAAACAGATAGCTTGATTTTGCAGAAATCGGTTTAGCATTCAATGGATTTTCACCATCATATGAAGCTGCTAATAAGATTGGATTGAACGTATGAGTTACTGAGCCAGAAATCAAAGCGATATACACACCAGCACCTGTTACAGTTTTAGTTGCTTCAGTACCGGATAAGTTCATAGTCTGCGTTTCCAGTGATGTGATTGTTCCGTCAATGAGACCTTGAGCAATCTTTTGAATTTCCGCAGTGGTTGGACCAGTTTCGGTCAGTTTTACACCATCAGCATATTTAAATTTTACAAAGGAGTCTCCTACATCGTTGTATTCGCCTGAAGCAATCTTATACAGCTTGACCTCTTTTGGATTTCCTTCAATATTAGTAATTTTCAATTCAGCGGTGTCTGTTTTAGAGACGGCCGATACCGGTGCCGCGCTCAGGCCCACCGAGGCTAGGATAGTCAAGCAGACTACCAGGATTCGTTTTATTCTTGTTAACACTTTCTCTCTCCTTCGTTCATAAACTAAGTGATTGTTATTTTGTTTTAGCATCTTGTCCCTTTAAGTTTCAAGCGACGTCTATACAATAAGAAGGTAACCGTCATCAGCAAGCTCCCAACGAGCAAGAAGAATTGGCTTCCCCTTCCCCCAGACGAGGGTAGCTGATAAAGCTTATGATTCTTAATCTGATAAGCACCAGCCGTAGGCGCCACTTCGCCTTCAATCGGGTGGCTCACCCTTAGCTTGCCGTCCTTGGCAACGGTTACTTCCCATGGGTTTTCCGGTAGGGTATAGCCAAGCCGGGCTTTGGTTTCGTAAAGGTAATAGGTTTTCCCCTTTTGAAGATAGGAAAAGGTCAGCTTGCCTTTGGCGTCCGTTGTCCCCTTTTCCCAAACGGTTTTCTTGTCAGCCTTGCGTAATTCAAAGGCAACGCCTTCCAAAAGCTTGCTGGAATCCGTCGCATCTACCTTGGTAAAGGTGATGGGTAGGGGCTTCACCTGAATGACAGGGTGTTTGTAAGGCAACTTGTGGTCACGGCCATCAGCCTTGTAATTCACCGAAGCCTCCTGATTGGCATAGAAACCACCCTTGCCCGAGCTGGTCTGATTTCCTGCATGGTCAGTGTCTGCCTCACCCTTTGTCGCATAGACGCCCTTTTGATCCTTGTAGTCTTCGTAGGCCTTGTCTGAGGCCTTAACATTGAAGGACAGGGTATAGGTGTATTTGTCATCGACCTTATGGTCGGACTTGAAGCTTACTGTCACCTTGCCTGATGGCTGAACAGTTGTTTTAGGCGTAAAGGTGACCTTATCAATGATGTTTTTTCCTGCTTCTGTGACTTGATTGTCCTGATAGAGAACCTCTTTGACCGTCGTTTCTTTTGAGGTTCTGGTCACTAGCACATCTGGCTGTTGCTCATAATAATTAACATACTGACTCAGGGTATCTGATATTTCAAGTTGAGACGCCTTACTGTCTTCAATAATCTTATTTAAGGTGTTCTCTAGTTCATTTGTATCTGAAATACCATGGTAACGGTCTTCACCTGATAAGTATTTCAAGACCACGGGACTAGAACTAGCTGACTCACTATTAATATCTTTGGAAACCCCTAAAGCATAAGTCGTCAAGTCCGGGTATTTCTGCTTAAAGGCATCAATGGCAAGCTTTGTACCTGCTTGAGAGTTGAGTACGTTATCTCCCAATAAGGTACCATTCCCCTCACGGTAATGATCTGGCCCGAAGTGGAAGGTCGGTACCCCATCACTAATAAAGACCATGATTTTACGCCGGCCGTTACCAACCACCTGTTGCAACATCTGATCAGCCTTTAATAAGGCAGCATGGTAATTGGTACCATTGCGATCTAATCCCGTTAATAAATCTGGATCTAGGGTCGCATCCTGACTCCAGCTTTTTAATATATCTGCATCTAGGCTTGTCTCTTCACTAGGTTGGTAACCGGTGGTTCCGTTAGGCTTCTGATAAGGCTTCCCGGACTGATAATCAATACTACCCTGAAAACCAATAACAGATAAACTATTTTTAGGATTAATATTGATAAATTTTTGCAATAACCCATTGTCTCCCAATAAAGCATCTTTTACGGCTTGATCACGTTGAATACCAGAGGAAACTTGAACCTTACTTTGATAAATATAGCGAATTGACCCTTGATCAAAACTGTCACCTTGAAAAGTATCATAATCCTGAGTATTATAATAAGACCAAGACTGATAATAAGAGTTCCACTGGTAGCCATAGTAACGATACTTGTCAACCGTTCCAATCCCATCTCTCATACTGCCAGACTTATCCACCACAACCAAAACGTCCAGAGCCTGTTGGCTGCCGGTCATGTCCAGATAAAGACGGTAGAGGTCTGAGGTATCCTGTTTATTAGCCGAGTCATCATCTAGGCTGGTATCAGGGTTGTTTTGCCCATCACCCAGATAGTCGATACGCTTATGGTGCTCCAGTTCTCCTTTAGGCTCAGCAAGTTGAGCAGCGCGTTTGACCTTCGTTTTAAAGGCACGCGGCTGCGGCCCCCGAGGCGTTGCCAACATAGGCTTTAGGGTCAAGGGAAGAGTCGAGCGCAGGTAGAGATTCACCGTGTTTGCCCCGCTTGATGATGGCTCCGCTTGATAGACCCCAAAGGGGGTATCCAGTGGCCTTGGCACCGAATCCTTGGCAGACTGATAGTCCGTTTTCACAATTTCGTAGCCTGTCGAACTAAAATCTGTCACATAAAACTGATTATCCCATGTGTAGAGCGTGTCAATAGTCTGAACAAGGTCAAAATCAGCTGAATCCCGTGAACTTTCAACGGCTGACTTTTTAGGAAGCAGTATGTTCACGGTAATAGCCTCGCCCAAACGGTCGGCCGAATCAGTCTTGTCACGCTTATTAACTGCACCATCAATCACCAATTGACCGTAAGATCCCAAATCCAATTTTTCTGTTTCCCTCAACTCACGCGTAGTGGCAAAAATAATACGTTGACCCAGATCTGCATTATAAGTAACAGACTTTATCTGGCTAGTCCCTCCTGTCTCAACAGTAGCCTTGACGAGTTGGAGCTTGTTATTAGAAACTACAGCCAAACTTACATTCTTATCTCCAGTGGAAAGCCCCTTCAAGGCCAAGCCATTCTTAAAGTCCAGCCGCGTTTCCAATCCTTCTTGTTGCTGAGTCTTGGCATCCACTGTAACCAGACGGAGATCGACTAGGGAACGCCCTTCTTTTCTCAATTGTCGAGAAAGCTTTGCAATATCTTGACCGTAACTATGATGTTCCTTAGAGTTGCTTAGGGAAGCCGTAAGGCTGTCATCCAACTGAAATCCTAGCTGACTCGTGATAGAGAGACTCAACTCACTATTTTCTGATTTTAGCTCTTTTTGAGCTCTAGGAGAGGCTTCTTCACTGCTATTTGATTTTAGCTCTTTTTGAGCTACATCAGAAGTTTTCTCACTATCGTCTTTTTTTACAGAATCTACAGGCTTGCTATCACTAGCAACAGAGTTACTGATGCTAGTATTTGTTTCAGCATAGCTAATTGGTAGTGATAAAGCCCCTAATTGGCCTCCAAGCATCCCCGCAAGAACAACGAGGTGACAGACCTTTTTTCTTAATGTTTTTCTCATAAAAAAATTATTACTAATCTTTCTCCCTTCTTACTCATTCATACCTTTTTATTCTCAAAATAACGTTTCGACAACTCCCATATCACTGGGTTCAGGCACTCGTTTTACTATATCACAAAATCAAAAATGCTTTAACCATTTTGTACTGATTTCATTATCATTTTATCCATGCTACTAACCAAGATTTTAATAAAGTCTGACAGAAAAATCTGAACATTAGAATATTAAAGACTTTCTATTTACATTAAAAATCGTTATAATATTATTAATACTAGCTGATAAAAGGAGAATCGTTTTGCTTGAAAACTATTTGGAACCCATCATCAATCATCAGATTTTACTCTTGAGCATACTGCTTAACAAAGATCGGATGAGCCTTCAAAGCATTCAAGAAAAAACTGGCTTCAGTCCTTCAAAAATCAAAGTCTACCTCCAACAATTAGAAAAACTCTTTCAAGGAGCTATCCACTTTGAATGGAATAAGGACCTTGTTCATTGTACTGTTTTGACAAAAGAAAGGTCTGATTTTTTAACAACTATTTATAAGCAGTCTACCCGTCTCCAAGTTTTAAAATTTTTGTTAACAGAAACACCTCATCACAAAGTCAAATCCGTCTCAGCTTTTGCTAAAAAACATTTTATTTCAACGCCATCAGCCTATCGGCTGATTCAATCCATGAACCCCTTCATAGAGGAATGTGGCTTAAAACTAGAAGATAATCATATCTTTGGTGATGAGTTGCGCTTACGCTATTTGATTGCCCTCCTACACGCTAAATACGGGCTTGTTATCTATGATATCTCGCAGACTGATTTAGACGTTATTCACAGCCTTATTTATTCCATCAAAAATTACAAACAAGTCTCGCCCTTTTTAGATAAGAAATTTCTCTTCTTTGACTTATTGTTGACCCTATCTTGGAAGCGGCGAGAATTTGGAGTTACTGTTCCTAGACAGCCAATTTTTAGGCAACTTAAAACTTTAAGCATTTATCACTATCTGGATTCCTTTTTCAATACAAAAGGAAAAGAGCTGCTTGGCATCTCCTTTCCAAGCTCTGAGATTGACTATATCTTTCTCGTCTACCTCACTGTGAACAACTCTTTTTTACTGACACAATGGTCCGAAGAGGATTTTTCAATCTTACATGACATTGTTGACCAAGATTCCCATTATCAAGAATTACTACAGCAATTCAGACAATTATTTGGCCAATATATTTCTTTTGATAAAGACTGTATCCGATCCTTAATGCCTTACTTGCGAAAAACATTGTTTGAGTTGCAAATCTTTATTCCAGAAAAATACTATTACGCCTCTAACTATCAAGGAAGCCACCAGTTAGTTAAAACCGTCGAAAAAGCCCTTAACAATTGGGGAAAGTGTAGCAAAGGTGTTGGATTGCTAACAGGCTCTAACCTATACTTATTCTGCCTACGTCTGGAGCAACTCATCAGAGAAAGCCTTCCTCCTTTAAAGATTGCAATTATTGAAATAAATAAAAAGCATATTGATATCTTATACAGTTTAGCCATCCAAGAAGTTTGTCCGCGTTCAGTAGCTATTTATCACCTTCACTTTTTATCCGAAGAAATAGAAAACATTGCTCGACAGGATTGGGATGTCATTATGACAACATCAGAATTAAAACCCTTCATTAAAGAACAGCTAGCCATTCCGCCTAAAACCACCATAATTGGTCTTAATTTTGACTTCTTGAGACATCAAGCTAGGTACCTAGCACAGGTCATCGGGGACTTGAAAGAAAAGCAATATCAGAAAGCCCTAGACAGCATTTTAGACCAGAACAGCTCCCTCTAATCTCCAAAAATAGCTAGCCTCTTGGTATTGACAAGCGAGCAAAAGCTGACTAAAAACAAGGTCAAAAGTTTCGTTAAGTCAAGGTTAAGTTCCTTTTTCGCATGAGCCGAGCCATGTCAAATTTTTGTATTTCAACTATTAAAATTATACACTGTAAGAAAAAACATAAAGGTGACTCAGCAGTTGATTTTAAACGACTTATTGCAGAAACTACCAAGACAAACTAATATTTTAGAAGCAAACTTTGGCATTGAACGATAAGGTCTACATATCACTGCTGAAGGGCAACGAGCTTAGACCGAGCACCCTAAAAAACTAGGCTCGCTCTTACCACCCCTATATCCAAACTGATTTTAACGAAGCCCAATTAGAATAAATCACTCCTGTTTTTCACGTCTGTGGAGCCGATTCACAAATTGCCTTTAAAAACCAACTTTATTTGAAGTTGGCTAAACAATTTCTTAAGTATCAGTGGTTTGTCACCTATCTCTTTGCTGCTAGCCCTCTCGTAGCGCCAGACTTATATCCGACTCAGCCCAGTGAAGCCGTTCGATCTCTAAGGGCGAGCCAAACCTACGGTTATAGTAATAACAAGGCCGTTCAAATCTCCTTTGCCAGTCTTGAAGACTATGTCGCAGACATGGAAAAAGCTCTTGCTAGCCGTTACAACCAACCTAGACCTTCTCCGGTAGAAAGAAGGCCACACCAAAAAGGGACGGACCGTGATTCTCCTAAACTTGCTCCTCTTAGGACTTGATCCTTTTAAGGCTTGCGCTCTTGATTCAAGCCAACAGACCCTGAAGACTGACCAGCAAGCCTTCATCCAGAACAAAAAGGTATAGAAGTAACACCTTTTATACCCAGATTGAAGACAAACTAGTAAAACTGCTAGTTTGTTTTTTATTGTTTAACTATAGTTTCTCTAAAATCAGATAACTCATGCTTTTTAAGGCAAAATAAAATAGCCTTCCTGCCATTATTTTAACTAATTTTTTTGAGATTTAAGCACACCAAAGTCAGTCCAACCTTAGCTTTCATTTTGGACAGTCCAATTTCTCTCGTATAACGAAGGTTGTGGTATTCTTTAACCCTTCCAAAAATCCACTCAATACTCTGCTTACGTAGCTTATAAAATTCTTTCATACTTCTTTGATGCCGAATATCCTCACAAATATCCAGATCTGTCGGATCACCACCTTTTGGTGATTCTTACTGTCAGTACAAATTCCTAGAAGGGGACAAGAAGCACAAATTTCGGGGTCACTTTTATACTCTCGGTAGCCAGATTGATTTATTGTTGTATAAGACATTACTTGGTTTTCAGGACAAAGATAAGAATCATAATACTCATCATAACTAAAGGCATTTGGTCTTAACTTATCTTTCTTACCACGTGGCCTAGTATAAGGGAAAACAGGTCTTACCTCATTATCCAAGAGTAACTTGGCAATACTAGGAGTCTTGTAACCTGAATCAGCGATAATAAAGTCTGGATGGAATTCTTTTATCTTCTTCCAAAGTGCTGGAAAGGCCTGACTATCATGAGTATTTCCAGAATCTACAGTATAAGTTAAGACCCAACCATTCTTATCGCATGCACTTGACTTGTGTAGGCAAAGACATCTTTATGTTCACCTTTATGATACCAACCATTTTCAGGATCAGTCGTAGAAACTTTCTTATTTGTGGGCTCTTTTTCTTTGGTAAGTCCTAGCAACTTTTTTCCATGTTTCTCCCAGTCTCTAGCAATTTCCAACTCCAATTGGTCACACATAAATTTAGCTTGTGACTCTACTTTCTGATTAATATATTTGTGATTGTTGGTAGCAACCTTGACGTGTGTGCCGTCAACGAAAATTTCAGTGGGATCAATCACCCCAGAATTAAGACATAACCCTAAAATATGAGAAAAAATGGCTTCAATTACTTGTTTATATTGGAAACGACGGCTGTAGTTCTTACCGTAAGTTGTAAAATGGGGCACCTTATCTTTCAAAGTCTATCCAATAAACCAGTGGTAAACTATGTTGACTTCAATTTCTTTAATAGTTTGTCTCATAGAACGGATGCCAAACAGACATTGGATAATAAGAAATTTAACCAACATCACCGGGTCTAAACTAGGATGCCCATTATCAAAACAATAACTATCTTTCACTAGGTCATAAATAAATGAGAAATCTATGACGTGATCACTCTGACGAAGCATATGGTCTTTAGGAACTAACTCATCTAGGCTATAAAAGCCAACTTGATTGCGATTGTAGGTAGGATTTTCTTTGTGGAACATAGAGAGACCTCTTTTATAGTTCTATTATAACTCTAGGAAAACAAAAAAAGCCCTAGAAAAATGAATTTCTAGAGACTTTGTTTACACTCTGAAAAAAAGACATGTCCTCTTTTTATTTGGCATAATCAACAGCTCGCATTTCACGAATGACTGTTACTTTAATATTCCCAGGATAATCTAAATTATTTTCAATTTTTTCACGTACTTTACGTGATAAGATAACAACTTGATCGTCACTAATTTTTTCTGGTTGAACCATTATTCGAATTTCACGCCCTGCTTGTAAAGCGAAGCTAGTTTGAACTCCATCAAAGCCGTTGGCAATTGCCTCTAAGTCACGTAACCGTTGAATATAGTTTTCCATTGACTCATTACGTGCACCAGGTCTTGCTGAGCTTAAAGCGTCCGCAGCCGCAACAACCACGGCAATGACAGATTCTGGTTCTACGTCACCATGGTGACTTGCAATTGTATTAACAACTACTGGATGTTCTTTATATTTACGAGCAAATTCTGTACCAATTTCAACGTGGCTACCCTCAACCTCACGGTCAATTGCTTTGCCCATATCGTGTAAGAAACCAGCACGTCTAGCCAGTGCAACATTTTCACCAAGTTCTCCCGCCAAAATACCAGCTAGTTTCCCAACCTCGACTGAGTGGCGAAGGACATTCTGGCCATAGGAAGTTCTAAATTGGAGACGTCCCATAATCTTGATTAAATCTGGATGAAGGTTTGGTGCACCAATTTCATATGCTGCAGCTTCCCCGTATTCTCGAATACGGTTATCCATTTCCAAACGATTTTTCTCAACTAATTCTTCAATCCGTGCTGGATGAATACGACCATCTGCAATCAATGACTCTAAAGTCATCCTAGCAATCTCACGACGAATTGGGTCAAATCCTGATAAGACAACAACTTCAGGCGTATCATCTATAATAACATCGATACCTGTTAAACTTTCAAGAGTTCTAATATTACGACCCTCACGTCCAATAATGCGCCCTTTCATGTTATCATCTGGAAGATGAACACTTGTTATTGTTTGCTCAGTAACATACTCACCAGCCATCCTTTGCATTGCTTGTGCAAGTAAGTCTTTTGCAGTTTTATCTGCACGGTCCTTAATGTCACGTTCCGCATCGCGAATGCGTGTTGCAATCTCTTTAGATAAGTTGGTTTCTGTTTCCATCAGGATTACTTCGCGAGCTTCTGCAATTGTCATTGCTGCAACACGTTGTAATTCAACTTTTTTCTCTTCTTCAAGTTTTTCAACTTGTGTTTGACGCTCATCAATATGTTTAGATTTATCGGTCAGACTTTGTTCTTTACTATCAAGAACTTTCTCTTTGCTTGACAAATTTTCATCTTTTCGGTCAAGAGAAAAGGCACGTTCTGTTAAACGTGTTTCTAACTGTTTAAGCTCTTGTCTTTCAGATTTAAATTCTTGTTCAATTTCTTCTCGATATTTTCTTGCTTCTTCCTTAGCTTCCAAAAGCATTTCTTTACGACTAGCCTTTGTTTCACGTTCTGCTGTTTTCTTAATTGTTGAAGCTTCTTCTTCTGCCCTGCTTCTGATATTAACAGCATCTTGTTCAGCATTTAAAAGAGTCAAGTCTGCATTTTCTTTCGCTGATTTTAATTTAAGCGAAATAAGTACATAACCTAGTATCAAACCAATGAGAGTACAAACAATTAATAAAATAATATCAACCATTTTTATACCTCAATTTTTATTAGTTTTCCTCATAGAAAGCTATACTTAAGTTTACCATAAAACAAAACTGAAAACAATTCCAATACTTAAAAGGTCTCACAAAAGTAGCCTATTAATTTATATATCTGTGTTAATGTTTAGAAAATGATCGCAGAAGATTATCCATAATATATGACTCAATATCAGAATAAGTATTTTTCTTAATTCTAGTCAATAAAACTTTCCATGAAACAGGGTTCTTCATGCTAATGCATTTAATATCTTTTGAGGGGTATAAATCAATAATTGGCTTTGGACAAATGGTTAATAGGTTATGATTAATTTTTGTGGAATTTATCAAAAAATCCCACGAAGCAGAAGTTAAGACAATCTTAGGCCTTATTTGATGACGTTCACAGGCTTTCATTACTAAATGATTAACCATAAAGGTTTTATCAAATAAAGCCATTTTTTCATGATTGATATCATCCCATTTAATTTGTTTTTTACTTGCAAGTGCATGTTTTGGTGACAAGCAAACTGCTAACTCTGATTTTTGAATCTCATAAGTTTCAATCAAATTATCTGGAATTCCAGTTGGAGATAAGAGCACTGCGATATCAATATTGCCTAATAATAAGTCATTTTTTAAATGATAAGCACCAATTTCTATAATATTAAATTGAATATCTGGGTTCTCTAAAATTAATTTTGGCATCACTTCCGAGAATACAACCGAAAGAATTAAGGGAGGAATACCAATATTAATCACCCCTGAAACTTTTTTAGATGGCTTATGCAGATTTGCAATCATACGCTCATACTCTTCAAGAACACGTTTGGCATCCACCAAGTAATTTTGACCAATATAGGTTAATCCAATAATACGTCCTTTTTCTCTTTTAAATAATTTTAAATTTTCTCTCTTTTCAAAATCAGTTATCATCATACTCAAGGTCGGTTGCGAAATATAGAGAATTTCCGCTGCTTGACTAAGGTTGAAATCACAGTCAACTATTGCAATAAAATATCTAATTTGTTTAATATCCAATACACTACCCCTCTCAATATTATCTTATTTTGTTATTATCTCTTTATTAATTAAATCATATCCCGCCGGTAAAAACTATCTCTATCCTATCAAAATTTTTTATAGGCCTATAAAAAAAGGGTATTTCCTTTTTGCTAAAAATATTGATAAATTAGTTTTACAGAAAGCGCTTTCTACAATCTTATGAAATAAAAACTAATCCATTCTTCGCTTAGCTATTATACAATCTAACTATAACTTAAAACAGGAATGATTGTTTTTACCAATTCTTATTCACCTAATGATTAATAATTTAAGGAGGAAAAAATGTCTAAAGAAATTGCTATTGAAGAAGCTGTATCATATATAAAAGATGGGGATACCATAATGGTTGGTGGTTTTATGACCAACGGGACACCAGAAAAACTCATCGATGCCTTAGTTGAAAAAGGAACCAAAAATCTGACACTAATTTGTAACGATGCTGGTTTTCCTGATAAAGGCGTCGGAAAAATGGTTGCCAAAAAACAATTTTCAAAAATTATTGCATCACATATTGGACTCAATCGTGAAGCTGGACGTCAAATGAATGAAGGAGAAACCATTATTGATTTAGTGCCTCAAGGAACCTTAGCAGAAAAAATCCGATCTGGTGCATTTGGACTTGGCGGATTTCTAACTCCGACTGGTATTGGTACTCTGGTAGCTGAAGGCAAAGAAATCATTCGCATTTCAGATAAAGATTACCTGTTGGAAACGCCTTTAAAAGCTGATGTTGCACTCATTTTTGCTCATAAGGCAGATAAAATGGGAAACCTACAATACCAAGGATCCGAAAATAATTTTAATCATGTTATGGCTGCTAATGCTAAAAAGACAATTGTTGAAGCTTCTGAAATTGTTGAAGTTGGTCAGATCGATCCTATTGCTGTCCATACTCCAAGCATTTTTGTCAATCATATTGTTAAAGGAGCATAATTATGACTAAAGAAATCTTATTATCAAAAGAAATGATTCAAGAACGCATTGCTAGACGTGTGGCACAGGAATTGGAAAACAATAGTCTAGTAAACTTAGGAATTGGACTACCAACAAAAGTGGCAAATTATATTCCTCAAGGAGTCAATGTGATGCTGCAGTCTGAAAATGGCTTTGTCGGTTTAACAGGTCTCACTGAAGAGAATTATAATCCAGCTATTGTCAATGCCGGTGGTCAGCCAGTTGGAATCTGTCCTGGAGGAGCATTTTTTGATAGCACGACTTCGTTTGGCATTATTAGAGGCGGTCATGTTGCTGCCACTGTTCTTGGTGCTTTACAGGTTGATAAAGATGGTAATATCGCCAATTACCTCATACCAGGTAAAATGGTCCCAGGAATGGGTGGAGCCATGGACCTCTTAGTCGGAGCTCAAAAGGTTATTGTTGCCATGGAACATACTAACAAAGGCATGCCAAAAATTTTAAATCAATGCAGTCTACCACTGACAGCAAAAGGAGTGGTCGACTTAATCATCACTGAATTGGCTGTTATGGAATATAGAGAAGAAGGCTTATGTGTCATTGAAATTCATCCTGATTATAGTTTCAATCAAGTCCAAGAAGTAACCGAAGTTAAACTGATAAATAAAACATTTGAATTCCCTACATTAAATTAAGAGAGGTTAACTATGACAAACGAAAAAGAAATTGTATTTATTACTGGTTCTGCAAGCGGCATTGGAAAACAAATTGGCGAAACATTTTTAAAAGAAGGAAAGACCGTTGTTTTCTCAGATATTAATCAAGAAGCATTATCCAAAGTTGTCACAGACTTTCAATCAAATGGCCTAGATGCATTTGGATTAGTTTGTGATGTCACTAGTGAAGAAGCCATCAATCACACAATCGATCAAATCATTGACAAATATGGACGTCTAGATATTTTGGTGAATAATGCTGGGATGCAGCATGTTTCACTAATTGAAGATTTCCCATATGAAAAGTTTGATTTTATGATTAAAGCAATGTTAACAGCACCATTTGTGGCAATAAAACGGGTCTTCCCTCATATGAAAAAACAAAAGAAAGGCCGAATTATCAACATGGCATCCATTAATGGTGTAATTGGATTTGCTGGTAAAGCAGCTTATAATTCTGCCAAACATGGTGTCATGGGACTCACAAAGGTTAGTGCTTTAGAGGGAGCTGAATATGGCATTACGGTTAATGCTGTTTGTCCAGGTTATGTTGATACCCCATTAGTGAGAGGACAATTTCAAGATTTAGCAAATACAAGAAATATTCCACTAGAAAAAGTTTTAGATCAAGTACTTTATCCCTTAGTTCCACAAAAACGTTTGATTGATGTTCAAGAAATTGCTGACTACGTTTCCTTCTTAGCAAGTGACAAAGCTAAAGGAATAACTGGTCAGGCATGTATTATTGATGGCGGCTATACTGCTCAATAACTCAGGTCAAAGGGACGATTTTTCGTCTCTTTTCTTATCAAAAGGAGAAATATAATGGAAATTATTGGATCACTAGGTGTCTTGATTGGGGTCTTTCTGATCATTTACCTGTCAATGAAAGAAATAAGCATCTTGGTTGCAGCCCCACTAGCAACAGCTACTGTCATTATCTTAAACCAGATGAACCCTATTGTAAGCCTCCTTGGAAAAGAAGGAAATAACTATATGGGGGCCTTAGCCACCTACATTTTAAATTACTTCGCCATATTTTTACTAGGATCAATACTTGCAAAATTAATGGAAGTAAGTGGGGCAACGACCGCTATCGCAGACTATATTTTAAGTAAAGTTGGACACGATAATCCTTACCGTGTTTTAGTTGCCATCTTTCTTATTAGTTCGCTATTGACCTATGGTGGGATTAGTTTATTTGTTGTCATGTTCGCAGTCATCCCACTAGCACGTAGTCTCTTTCAAAAAATGGATCTAGCCTGGAACCTTATTCAAATTCCACTGTGGCTTGGAATTGCAACATTCACCATGACCATATTACCTGGAACACCAGCCATCCAAAATGTCATTCCAATTCAGTACTTAAACACATCACTAACCGCTGCAGCTATCCCTAGCTTACTAGCATCAGCAGTTTGTATCATTTTTGGTCTCATTTATATGTACCATTGCCTTCAAAAGAGTGTGGCAAAGGGGGAAAATTACTCAACTTATGTGACGGAAACCCACAAAGATACCAACTTCCAAAACCTGCCACATTTTTCAACAAGTATTGCTCCTCTCTTACTATTAATCGCTATCGCATTAACCGGCTCGCTATTTGGAAATGAATTAATAAAGAAGAACATTATTTATGTAGCTTTGCTAGCCGCGATAATCTTAGCCCTCATCTTGTTTAACAAAGTTATCCCAGATAAAATTCAAGTCATTAATTTGGGAGCAAGTAGTTCAGTTGCACCTATTTTTGCAACTGCTTCTGCTGTCGCTTTTGGTGCCCTTGTCATGGTTGCGCCAGGCTTTAAAGTATTTTCAGACTTGATAATGAATATTCCTGGAAATCCTTTATTTAGTTTAACAGTCTTAACGGCCTCAATGTCTGCCATCACAGGCTCTTCTTCTGGAGCTCTAGGAATCGTTATGCCAAACTTTGCACAGTATTATCTTGATAGCGGAGCTGACCCTGAATTAATTCATAGGGTAGCAACAATTGCATCAAATATCTTTACAATTGTGCCTCAAAGTGGTGTCTTTTTAACCTTCCTAGCCTTGACCGGCTTAAATCATAAAAATGCCTTCAAAGAAACATTTATTACTGTTTCAGTAAGTACTTTCTTAGCAGAAATTGTAATCATCTTAGCCAGTTACCTGTAACTAGCTCTGCTATCCTCCTTATAAACATGAAAGAATACTCAAAAAACGAGCTTTTTATGATATGATAGTATCAAAAATATGAAGGAGAAGTGTTTTGGTAAAAGAAGTTATTGTAGAAAGTTTTGAATTGGATCACACAATTGTGACTGCACCTTATGTCCGTCTAATCTCCGAGGATATGGGGCCAAAAGGTGATATTATTACTAATTTTGATGTTCGACTAGTTCAACCTAATCACAATTCGATTGAAACGGCTGGCTTACACACTATCGAACACCTGCTTGCTAAATTGATTCGTCAACGCATTGATGGAATGATTGACTGCTCCCCATTTGGTTGCCGTACTGGTTTTCATCTGATTATGTGGGATCAACATTCTGCAACTGAAATTGCTACTGTCATCAAATCATGTTTAGAAGAAATCGCAGAAAGTATTACTTGGGAAGATGTCCCCGGCACAACAATTGAATCCTGTGGAAACTATAAGGATCATAGCTTATTTGCTGCTAAAGAATGGGCAAAATTAATTCTAACACAAGGCATTTCAGATAATGCTTTTAATAGACATCTCATTTAAAAAGATAGAGAAATTGACTTTGAGCCCACTAAAAAAGTCATCGCCTATAATTTTATAGAGGCAGAAAAAGAGGAATCACTCTAAATTGGGGATGATTCCTCTTTTCTTTTGTTCTATTTCTGATTTATTATAGTCGGAATTCGCTTCATAATGACTACAAATATAGTTGTTGCAGCTTGTAACTCCATGTTGAAAAGACCTATTGACCTAGGGAGCCCACTGAAAAAGCCATCAAATTTGATGACTTTTTCAGTGGACTCCTTGACTTTCTCTATCTTTTTTAGATATCACTCTGATAATGTTTTTTAAAATACCTGTCACTCATAATTTTATGATTGGTGGCATCAAAATAATCTCCGATATAGGCATTCTGATACATATGGTAACCGGCAAAGCCTCCACCTGCTACTGAACCTACAAGTCCAATTTTGGTATTCGTAACAGAATCAGCATCAAAGCCAACCATTAAGATGCGAACATGATTGTCAACCCATTGGAAATAATTGCGTTTAAAGGCCTCTTGAACCTAATCTGGTTGAGTCCCCTCTTTTGAAATTTGCCAAACCTTTACTGGCTTCTTCTTGTAATAAATAGTCATAGTATTCTCACTTTCTTTGACAAAATGTAGAACAAATTAATAATATAAATATATCATTTTTTAACAAAAAGTTAAGCAGTTTCAAATAATTTATTTCTGCTGTTATTAGTCAATAAAAGAGAAAAAGAGAGAAGCAAACTTCTCTCTTTAATATTAATAATCTAAATTATCGGCATTCCCTTTAGCATTACCTACAAAATAACCTGTTTTACAATTAATTGAGAACAAGTAGGTTCCATCAGTTTTAAACATATTATAATAGCCATTACCATTTACAATCGTTACAGGCTCTAAAATATAATTATTGCCTGAGAAGTAACCACGCGCTTGAGAAGTTGCAACAATTTTTTCAAGTATCCCTGGGTTAAATAGCCATGCGGGATTAGTAGTGTCAGCAATAACAGCACTATTATATGGTACACGAGATAAATGACGTTGCAAACCGGGATGATTACTGTAAGGTACTTGCGTACTTGGTGCACCTGTGTTAGTGTTTGCAGCAGAAGCATTATTTGCTGTCTCACCCGCAACTTGAGATGTAGCAGCGTTAGCTTCTTGGTCAGCAGCTTTTCTTTCTTCTTCAGCTTTCTGACTAGCAGCGGCTTTTTCAGCTTCTACTTTTTTACTCAATTGATCACGCCCATCTTTAATGACAGATTGGATCAAAAGATCTAAACTTGGGTTACCGGTATTCGTTAACTCCCCTTTCAGATCATCAAAGTTAGCAGTTGCTTTAATCGTTGCATCAGCCTTCTTACCATCGTTAATGGCCTCAATTGAGAACTTAGCATTTACCGCTTGAATAGCTGTTACCTGCTTTTTCAAGGCATCAAACTTCTCTTTAGCCTTGTCATAGTAAGCAGTCCCTTTCAAATCCTTTACAGTTTTTTCCAAATCGCTAAGCTTAGCAAATGAACTATTTTTCAACTTATCTTTTTTAGAATCTGTAAAGAAAGCATCGTAGGCATCTGTAAAACCTTTATTTTTCTTTTTAGCAATTGCTGCGCTAGTTGAGGCAGTTTTACTACTTTCAGTTTGCTTACTTGATTGAACAGTCTTATTAGTTGTTGAGGATCCTTTTAGATAGTTTACCCCAAAGAAGACTGCCAAAAGTAATAAAATAAGTGCAATCAGACTTGCTACAATTTTTTTCGTCTTGCTAGAAGATTTATCAGGCTTCTCATTTTCAGAAAGTAGGCTCCTCTCTCTGGTCATGGTTGATTCTGACAGAGGTTCAGCTTTGTCTTGTGCTTCAATTGATTTTGAGTCCAAGGCCTCAGCTAATAGACTTGCGTCAGCTATTGCTGCTGATGTTGCATCAGCAGCAACTGTTTTTTCATCAAACAGACTTTCTGATAGAAGAGTCTGACTGGTTACATTCTCCTCCTCTGATTTAGCCAATTCTTCACGTTGCTTTTTAATAAAGTTATCCAAGGTAGCAGTGTCTAAAGTTTCTAAATCTGAATACTTGGTATCAAATTTTTGAGATGCGACTTCTTCTCTATGCTGCTTAATATACTTATCAAGAATATTATCTTCTTCAGTCACACCAGCTTTTAGCTCTGAATCTTTTCGAACAGCTTCGCCAATAGTCATATGTTTAGCTCGATCCATGTCGAGAGCTTGTCCCTCTTGATTCATTTCGAGATCTTTATTTTCTTCTGGCACGTTATTACCTCTCTGTAAGATTTCTCTTCACACGTTCTCCGTAAAATTGATAGAGATCAACTTTCAAAGTTCCGTTGTAAAGTTTTCGTTTTTTATCTGCTTGTCGCCCAAATTTCTTTTCAAAATTTTCATCACTTGTCAAAATAAATTGACTCCACGTTTTAAGTGGTGCAAAGGATTGACCCATTTCATTATACAAAATGTCAACAGCTTTGTCATCCAGTAATCGTTCACCATAAGGGGGATTGGAGATTATGACACCATTAACCTTATCTGTTTTCAAATCTTGTAAACGCATTTGTTTAAAGGTAATAACATCAGCTAAACCAGCTTCTTGAGCATTTTCTTTTGCAATATCAATCATCCGAGCATCAATATCAAATCCTGAAATATCTAAATCAGCATCGTAATTTGCTTTTAAATCTGCTTCATTTCGGACTTTTTCAACCAAGTCTTTATCGACCCAATTCCACTCTTCAAATGCAAATGAACGATTAAAACCAGGAGCTATATTCATCCCAATGAGTGCTGCTTCAATGCAAAAAGTTCCAGAACCACATGTTGGATCAATCAAAGGTTTGTCAGGATACCAATTTGTTAAGGCCATGATGGCAGCTGCCATATTTTCTTTGATTGGTGCGCCACCTTTTTGACTACGGTATCCACGTTTAAATAAACTTGTACCTGTCGTATCAATCATAATTGTGGCTACATCTTTTAAAAGTGATACCTCTAATTTGAATTCTGCACCAATTTCTTGTAAGGGTACCCCTTCCGGACGATGGTAGTATTTCTGAAGTTTTTTTACGACTGCTTTTTTGGTAATTGCTTGAACACTGGGTTCATTATGTAATTTTGATTTGACACATTTCGCCTTTGCTATTGGAAATTTAGCTCCTAAGGGAATATAATTTTCCCAATCTAAATTGGTAACTCCTTGGAATAATTCTTCAAATGTCCTAGCTGGGAACTGACCAACTATAATTTTGATTCTGTCGGCGGCCCGCAACCATAAATTTGTCGTTATAATAGCCTCAACATCACCTTCAAAATAGACTTTCCCATTTTCTACTTTACAATCAAAACCAAGGTTCTTTATTTCTTTACCAACTACAGATTCAAGACCTGCAGCAACTGTTGCAACCAGTTTAAAATTTTCTTTCATTTTAAAATTCTTTCTTTTAATTAAATAAAAGCTAGCATGTGCTAGCTTACCCTATTATGCAATTTTCTATAAGCCATGTTTTGTTCCAGAAGTGACTAGGTATCACTTCCTTCGATAATCATCTGTCTACCGTTATAACAGTCAGAATAGCTCGTTCTTGATTCCAATCTATTCCATGCCCCGACCAAAGTTTGGGTTGCTAGCTTGAGGGGTTTACCGCGTTCCATTTTTTACGTTTCCATAAAAACTACGTCACTGTGGCACTTTCAGAAATACTAAAGCATATCTAAGACTTAGCCCGTTCTTCCGCCGTAATGTATTTCTACATCCCTAGGCTTATTTTTTCGCCTAGCACAAACACTACCGGCATCACAGCCGGTGCTAGCATGGACTTTCCTCATAGTATTAAAATACTACGCGATTATCCAAAAATTGCACATTAGCTGATTACTCTATAATCTGTTTGCCAAAAACTTCTTTTTCAAGTCTACTAATGCGTTTTAATATATCAAAATTAGTTGCAGTTTGAGCAACTCTCGTCGGTTGAACAGGAACTTGACGCTGTTCATGACTATTGTTTCTAGCCTGATGACCTTCTCTTTTCAAGCGTTCAATTTCTGATTTTAAGGCTTCAATTTCAGCAATATAAGTTTCATAATCTTTAATAACATTATCTAAAAACTCATCTACTTCTTTTTTATCAAAGCCACGCATACTAGTTTTAAATTCTTGCTCAAAAATGTCCTTAGGACTATAAATAATACTTGTCATTCTATACTCTCCGACCGGTCTTTCTTCTATAATATCAACATAGTGATATCAATACTAATCATACAGAAAAACAAAATAAAAAGCAAGTATTAAACTAACTAAATAAAAGATAAAAACGGTTTCTAATCCTCTATTAACTCATTAAGACGGTCAAATGTTAGTAAATTGACGAAATAGTTTGGTCTATCTTTCAAAAAATTGACTAAATACTTCAAATTTGTGACATTTTCTTCATCATAAAACAGAAAAGCCTGATCTGTGTTATCAGCTAAGAACTGATTGTATTGTTTAAATTGTTCTGGATTCTTATATGATGGAAAACAATATTTAACAAAATTAACTTGATTAAATCTTACTAATTTTTCTTGATTTGTATCATTCCAACTTTTGCCATGATCTTCAAAAATAAAAATTGTTGCAAGATTTATCGGGTAATCGCTTTTAAGCTCGTTACAAACTTCAAGAACCCAAAATTCAAAACCAAGATTTCCGGTAAAAATAAACCAATCAACGCCATCTTCAATATAAGCAATAATATCTTTTTTTATAGCTTTTTTGATCAAAGGAATTCGTTTGTCTTTATCTTGAAAAATGCCTAGGTCTGATGCTCGATAGCCACTAATTAGAATTGCAGTCATTTTATGTTAACCTTTCCGAAATTATGATATAATAAGAATGCTTAAATTTCTCATTAAGTCAATGAAGATAGGAGAACTATGGTTAACTACCCTCATCATCTTATACGGAAAAATGCAAGCCCTGTTCAAACAACAAAAAAAGAGTCCAAAATTGATTTTGCAAATCGAGGAATGACATTTGAAGCAGCAATCAATGCGACAAATGATTATTACCTTTCTAGACATCTTGCTGTTATCCATAAAAAACCAACACCTATACAAATTGTAAAAGTCGACTATCCACAAAGAAGTCGAGCAAAAATTGTAGAAGCCTATTTTAGACAAGCTTCTACAACAGATTACTCTGGTGTTTATAAAGGGTACTATATAGATTTTGAAGCCAAAGAAACACGGCAAAAAACTGCTATGCCAATGAAAAATTTTCATGCGCATCAGATTGAGCACATGGCTTCGGTTATAGAACAAAAGGGAATTTGCTTTGTCCTTTTACACTTTTCAACCCTGAAAGAAACTTATTATCTGCCAGCTGAAAAATTGATTGCTTTTTATCAAATCGATAAAGGGAATAAATCAATGCCACTTGATTATATCAAAAAAAACAGCTTCCCGATAATAATTGGAGCTTTTCCACAAGTTCCTTACTTAGAAATTATAGAAGAAAATTTTATAGGCGGTGATTACAATCAAAAATCCAACAGTTAAAAAAGTACTAAAATATGCACTCGCAGGAATTCTTAGTATCATTATTATTTCAATCCTTTTTGGTGGTCTTTTATTTGCATTCTACGTGAGCACAGCTCCAAAGCTTTCTGAAGCATCTCTAAAATCAACGAACTCCAGTTTGGTTTATGATGCCAACAATAAACTAATAGCTGATTTAGGCTCTGAGAAACGTGAAAATGTAACTGCAGACAGTATTCCTTTAAATTTAGTAAATGCTATTACCTCAATTGAAGATAAACGATTCTTTAATCATAGAGGTGTTGACCTTTATCGTATCTTAGGTGCTGCATTCCACAACTTAACTAGTTCTAGTACTCAAGGTGGCTCAACTCTTGACCAACAACTTATTAAACTGGCATATTTTTCAACTAAAGAATCTGACCAAACCTTAAAAAGGAAAGCTCAGGAAGTTTGGTTAGCTCTAAAGATGGAGCGAAAATATACCAAGCAAGAAATTCTGACGTTCTACATTAATAAAGTTTATATGGGAAATGGTAACTATGGCATGTTAACTGCCTCTAAGGCATACTATGGAAAAGACTTAAAAGATTTATCTTATGCACAATTAGCGCTGCTTGCAGGGATTCCGCAAGCTCCAAATCAGTATGATCCCTATATAAACCCACAAGCAGCAACAACTCGTCGTAATGTCGTTTTACAACAAATGTATTCTGAAAAGAATTTAACTAAGGCTGAATACGACAAAGCGATTAAAACGCCTGTTAACGATGGGTTACAAGCCTTAAAGCAAACCTCTAGTTATCCTAAATATATGGATAATTATCTAAAACAAGTCATTAATCAAGTAAATTCTGAAACCAACAAAGATATTTTCACATCTGGTTTAAAAGTCTATACTAACATCATCCCTGAAGCTCAAAAACGTCTTTATGATATCTATAATACCGAAGACTTCGTTTATTACCCAGACGATCAATTCCAAGTTGCTTCCACAGTTGTTGATGTAACAAATGGTCATGTTATTGCCCAATTGGGTGGTAGAAAACAAGACACAAACGTTTCATTCGGTACCAACCAGGCTGTCCTTACTGACAGGGACTGGGGATCAACAATGAAACCAATTTCCGACTATGGTCCTGCCATTGAGTCTGGTGCATACAATTCAACAGCACAGTCTACAAATGATTCTATTTACTTCTGGCCAGGAACACAGACCCAGCTATATAACTGGGATCGTCGTTATAATGGCTGGATGACCATCCAAACCGCCATTCAACAATCTCGTAACGTACCAGCCGTCAGAGCACTTGAAGCTGCTGGCTTAGAAACTGCTAAATCTTTCCTTAACGATTTAGGAATTGATTATCCAGAAATGAACTATTCTAATGCGATTTCAAGTAATAATAGTGGGTCAGGTGACAAATATGGTGCAAGTAGTGAAAAAATGGCGATGGCCTATGCTGCCTTTGCAAATGGTGGAACCTACTATAAACCACAATATGTTAATAAAATTGAATTTAGTGATGGTACTAAAAAGATCATAGAAAACAAAGGTAAGCGTGCAATGAAAGAAACCACTGCTTACATGATGACAGATATGATGAAAACAGTTTTAACTTATGGTACTGGGGTTGATGCCCAAATTCCTGGAGTTGTTCAAGCTGGTAAAACTGGTACATCAAACTATACCGATGAAGAATTAGCTAAAATTGAAGCTGAAACTGGTCTTTACCCTGACTATGTTGGTACTATGGCACCCGATGAAAACTTCGTTGGTTATACCAATAAATATGCTATGGCGGTTTGGACTGGTTATAGAAATCGTTTAACTCCGGTATATGGCAATGGCTTAAAAGTCGCTACAAGTGTCTACCGAAATATGATGTCTTATGTCACTGACGGCTATAGTGAAGACTGGTTAATGCCAACTGGACTTTACCGAAGTGGTGGTTTCCTCTATTTAAGTGGAACATATACAAGCAATAGCAACTATGGTAGCTCAGTTTATAACAACATCTACGGCAACTCTAGTAGCTCACAGTCTAATTCAGCTACTAATGATTCAAGTAGCACACCTTCATCAGCTCCTTCAAACTCCAATTCAACTAATAGTTCGGGAGCAAATTCAGGAAATACACCACCAGGAAATAATAATTCAAATGGGGCAACTCCTGGCAACGGAAATGGTAATGGTGTTAATAATTCAAATTAGTAACATAAAAAAAACGGAAATTTCCGTTTTTTTTTTATTTTGCTAAAGCTCCCATTGGATCCCATGGAGCTAATACTTGTGCCCGGCCTTCATAAGCGTTTAGTTCTTCTTCTGAAAGTAATTCTTTTCTTACAACAATTTGGTAAGTATAGTCATCCATCCAAGCATCCGAGGCAACAAAATACCCCTTTTTACCTACTTTTTCACCCCAAGAATTTTCAACTTTCCATTTCAACGGAGCCCCATATTGGTCTAAATCAACACCTGTTAGAACCATAGCATGCGTCATTAAACTTTCACTATAATCCAATCGTCCAGCTTTATCTTGACTTAATAAGATATCCATACTCGAAGTGAAATCATATGTATTTGTTGCTAGAATACCTTTTTTACGATCTGATACTTGACCAACATCGGAACCAAACCAGACAGTCTCACCATTCTTTAGTTGTTTAATAGCTAATTCCTTAAATCTATTCATTTCAAGGTTTAAATAGCGAACTTCCGGCCCACCAACAACATTTCCAAGCATTTCTACAATATAAGCTTTGCCAAATGGTTTATCACGTGTTGGCGCATTAATAACAGAAACATAGTCTGATAAATTGATACCAACATATTTCTCGTAAAACGCTTTTGGACTAATTCCTTTTTCTGATTGATAGTGATTATTCTTATCTCGGTAAGCAAAATCAAACTGACGAGGGGGCAAACCCAGATTCATAGCTAAAAAGTTAAACACTTCTGCCAATAACTCTTCCTTCTTCGTTTGTAGCTCACTATTAGTTTGCCCTGCCTCAAACATATCACGTAAAATCTGGGCATTTTGTCTTAACAGCTTGTTTAGAATGCTATTGAGTTCATTACTATTGCTTGATGAAACAGATTCAGGATAGACTGATTTAGGAACCACCCCATATTTTTCAAATAATCCTACTACCATATCCCACTGTCCACCATCCTGTTGAGGAACATCCAAAAGGAATTTAACCTTGCGACTCGATAATTGCTGATCTGCTGTTGCAATGACTTGTTCCATAAACCAGTTTGATTTTTCATATTTATCCCAAAAAAAAGTGTGAGCCTGCGATAATTCAAAATCTTCTAATTGATAGTCAGAAATTAATTTGTGTCGAAATGTATTTAAAGCTGCAAACATCCAACAACGGCCCGATGATTTTTGATTGGTTACTTTATCCTTTGTTAAATCAACTGAAAAGGTAAAGTCATTTTCAATTTCGCTTTGTCTAGTCTCTAAAGAGTGTAATAAACCATTATGGGTTACCGCATTTTCTATTGCTGAAAATTTTGCATTTGCCTCATATTGTTCATATAATTTTTCGGTAAAACTTTCGGTTAATTCTGCCATAATATCCTCCATTTCTTTATCACTCTTCTATTATATGACTTATTCATTTTTCTTCAACATAAAAAGTTAGGTTTCCCTAACTTTTTTATCTTTATTTCCAAAAATCATCAAAAATAGTAATTGGTAAATGTCTTTTATGTTTGCCCTTGTTCCACCAAGCCTCAATTTTTTCTTGAGACGCTTTACTAATTTGTTTTCCTTCTAAATAGTCATCTATTTCATCATAAGTCACACCTAATGCTACTTCGTCAGCAATTCCTGGTTTATTTTCTTCCAAATCAGCAGTCGGTACTTTTTCATAAAGGGATTTATTCGCTCCAAGCTCTTTAAGCAATTCTCTTCCCTGACGTTTATTTAATCGAAATAAAGGTAAGATATCTGCTCCGCCATCTCCAAACTTAGTAAAGAATGCTGTGACGTTTTCTGCAGCATGGTCTGTGCCAATCACTGCTCCACTTGTTTGTCCTGCTATGGCATACTGGGTAATCATGCGTTGTCTTGCCTTGATATTCCCTTTGTTGAAATCTGAAATATCAATACCTGCTTGTGCTAATGCTGCGACTTGAGAATCGACTGCATCCTTAATGTTAACCGTTAATGATTGATCGGGCTTGATAAAGGCTAAAGCCTTTTGAGCATCTGATTCGTCAGATTGTACACCGTAAGGTAGACGAACTGCGATGAATTGATAAGAGTCATCATTTTTCTCAGCTCTTAATTCAGAAATCGCTAGTTGAGCCAAACGACCAGCTAGTGACGAATCCTGACCTCCTGAAATTCCCAATACCATGGTTTTTAAAAAAGGGTGTTTTTGCATATAAGCTTTTAAAAAATCTACAGATTTCCTAATCTCTTCTAAGGGAACAATTGATGGTTTTACGCCTAATACCTTTATAATTTCAGTTTGTAATGTCATTTTAAATCACCTGTTCTCAAAGTTTCTTTTCGAATTTTATCAATAAGAGCCATTTTATTTTCCCAAACATCACGGGCCAAGTCAACTGGGTAATCCTGAGGGTTCAGGATACGTTTGTACTCATCCCATAAATTATCAAATTCACCACGGGCATAATTTTGAATATCCTGAAGACTCGGTAAGTCATAAACACGTTTTCCTTTTACAAAAATATCAACTAAAAGTGGGACTGCATCAAATTCTTTCACTACTTTATTGATATAAGTATAAGTTGGATGGAACATTTCAATTTCTTCCAATTGATTTACATCACAATCTGAAAATGTGACATAGTCTCCTTCAGATTTACCTTTAGCCCGACTTGTGATACGCCAAACTTGTTTTTTACCAGGAGTTGAAACTTTCTCTGCATTGTTAGAAAGCTTAATTGTATCATGCATTTGACCCTTGTCATCTTCAATCGAAACAATTTTATAAACAGCTCCTAAAGCAGGCTGATCATATGCCGTAATTAGTTTCGTTCCAACACCCCAAACATCAATTTTAGCTTTTTGCATTTTTAAACTAAGAATCGTTTCTTCATCCAAATCATTAGATGCGTAGATTTTAGCCTCAGTAAAACCAGCCTCATCTAACTGCTGACGAACTTTTTTAGATAGATAGGCTAAATCTCCTGAATCCAAGCGAACTCCTAAGAAATTTATCTCATCACCCAATTCTTTAGCCACTTTAATTGCACTTGGTACACCAACTCGTAACGTATCATAAGTATCTACCAAAAAGACGCAATCTTTGTGACTTTTAGCATAAGCTTTAAAAGCTTGGTAATCATTTCCATAAGTTTGAACTAAAGCATGAGCATGCGTTCCTGAAACAGGAATATCAAAGAGTTTTCCAGCTCGCACATTACTTGTAGCATTTGCTCCACCAATAACTGCTGCACGCGTTCCCCAAATAGCTGCATCCATTTCTTGAGCACGTCGTGTCCCAAATTCAAGTAATGGCTCATCTTCAATAACTGAACGAATACGCGCTGCTTTAGTAGCAATTAAGGTTTGAAAGTTAACAATATTCAATAAAGCCGTCTCTACAAGTTGGCACTGGCCAAGAGGCCCCTCAATTTGCACTATAGGTTCATTGGCAAAAACCAAATCACCCTCTTTGGCAGAGCGAACACTTAACTCCAATGTCATCTGAGATAAATAATCTAAAAAAGCTTGATTATAGCCTAAATCTTTTAGATAAGCTAAATCTGTCTCTGAAAACGATAAATTCTCAAGATAGTTAACTATTCTTTCTAAACCTGCAAAGACAGCATAGCCATTTTCAAAGGGCTCCTTACGAAAATAAACTTCAAAAACTGCATTTTTATTGTGGATGCCCTGCTCAAAATAAACCTGCATCATATTTAACTGATATAAATCAGTGTGAAGTGTCAAACTGTCATCTTTATACATCGAGGTGACTCCTTTAAATTATTGTTATTATTATAACATAATTTTGATTTGCCCAGAGCTGTCATTGATTGCATATCATGCAAAACACAACAAAAAGGGATGATTAACATCCCTTCTATTATTTATTATAACGCTTATTACAATAAACACCGAAAACAATAATCCATATAGTTGCACCAATAGCACCAATATAAGTTGAACTTTGTAAGAACAAGGATACAAAAACTAGAGCAAAGAATGCTAATGTAATTGGTGTTGTTACTTGATAAGCTGGCATTAGGAAACCATCTGGCATAAAATCAGCTGATTTCCGGTATTTCCAATGAGCAATCATTGTTAAGGCATAGATAGCTATATAAACTCCTGAAGACGAAGCAGCAATTAAGGTAAAGGCATCTGAGATACCTGGAATAATATTAATAACAGCTGAAATACCGACAATGATGGCTGAGAAGATGATAGCACGACTAGGAACACCTTGTCTTGATAATGTATTTAATTTCAAACCTGTTGTTAATTTATTTGGGTTCTCATTTGCTATCTGATACATATGACGTCCTGTCGAATACAAGACAGAATTTAATGCTGAGGCTGAAGATGTTAACACAACAAAGTTAATGAGTGCCGCAGCCCATTTGATTCCTAGTAACTTAAAGACCATAACAAATGGTGATTGTTCAACAGGTAATTGATGCCAAGGAACAATAGCCATAATTGAAATCAAAGATCCTACATAAAAAATAACAATACGAACTGGAATATCTTTAATGGCCTTTGGCAGTACTTTTCTTGGATTAGCAGTTTCAGAAGTTGTTATCCCTACAAACTCAATAGCTTGATAAGCAAAGAATACCATTTGGAATCCCATTAGAAATTTTAGTATCCCATTAGGAAAAAGTGAAAAGTGACTTCCAATATTAGCAAGGCTAGCATGACCAGTCGGTGTTTTAAAGCCAGTCATTACCATAAAAATACCAGTAGCAATCAAAGCAAGAATAGCCACAATTTTAATCATTGCAAACCAAAATTCAGTTTCTCCAAACAAACGAACCGCAATCAGATTAACTGAAGCCAGAATTGCTAGAAATACCAATTGAATTAACCAAGAATGCCAGTTGGGAAACCAATACTGAACATAGGTCCCTACAGCTGTAATATCGGCCATTCCGATAAACACCAAAGATACCCAGTAAGATAATCCAGAAAAATGTCCCCAACCAGGTCCAATATATTTTGTAATAAAGTTAATAAAGGTATGTTGGTCTGGGTCATAGTATAACATTTCACCAATAGCACGCATCATCAAGTACATGAAGATACCTGTAAGGATATAAATGAATATAATGGAAGGTCCTGTTAAAGCAATTGAGCGACCTGCCCCCATAAATAAACCTGTTCCAATTGTACCTGCAATAGCAATTAACTGGACATGACGATTCTGTAAACCACGAACCATCCCATTTTCAAGTTCATTTTGTTCTGACTGTTTTTCTTTTGACATTCTTTACTCCGTTCAATAAAATATGATTATTATACTATATTTTCAGAAAATTGACAACATTATATTTAAATCATATTGGCAAAGACCAATCACTTCTTCAATGACTGGTCTTTAGTCTTACTTCTCTACTGATAAATTTTCGATATAATGGTAGACGCCTTGTCCTGCGATAGCACCATCACCGACTGCAGTTGTGATTTGTCTTAAATCTTTTTGCCGGACATCCCCGATAGCAAAAATTCCTGGCGACTTAGTACGCATATGGTCATCTGTCTCAATCCAACCTTCTGTATTACAGATACCTAAATCTGTAACCATACTTGTCACTGGTATCATTCCTACATAGATGAAGACTCCACCAAATTCATGTTCAGTTACTTGACCAGTTTTGACATTTTTAATAGCTACTGATGAAACCTTGATATCACTACCTTTAATTTCGTCAACGACTGAATCCCAAATAAAGCTAACTTTGTTATTAGCAAAAGCACGATCTTGTAAGATTTTCTGAGCTCGTAATTGATCTCTGCGATGTACTACTGTTACAGACTTGGCGAATTGCGTCAAATAGATAGCTTCCTCAACTGCTGAATCACCCCCACCAACAACTAATAGGTCTTGATTTCTAAAGAATGCACCATCACAAACGGCACAATAAGATACGCCTCGGCTAGTATAAGTTTCTTCACCAGGAACACCTAAGAGCTTGTATTTTGCTCCAGTTGCCATAATAATAGTCTTAGCATCATAATGCTCATCATCAGCCCAAACACGTTTAATATTACCCAAATCTTCGACCTTTTCAACAATTCCATAGATGTGTTCTACATGGAACTTTTCAAGTGGTTCAAACATTTTCATTGATAATTCAGGTCCAGTGATATTATCATATCCTGGATAATTTTCAATTTCAGAGGTATTATTCATTTGTCCACCAGGGGCACCTTGTTCGATAATACCAACTTTGAGATTACTTCTCGCTGCATATAAAGCAGCTGTCATTCCCGCTGGACCTGATCCAATAATTAATGTATCAAACATGATTAATTCTCCTTATAATGTTTTCTGTCATCATTTTATCAATGCTATTAATGTAATGCAAAGTTTATGATTTCAAGACAATCAAAATACTCATATATGCAAAGGATACAATTGGAATCAAGATAATTGCAATTGTAATCATTTCATAAAGAAAAGTTTGCTTTTCTGAAGCTGTTTTATCTTTTTTACTTCTTGCTCTAAGTAGCGTCCAAAGGCAGCAAATAATAAGGACAGTTATAGATGATAATATTAGCCCTTGTACGTATAGACCAAATAATTCTTTTAACATCGCTTCCTTCTCCTACCAATACGTTTATTTTTTCCTTACCTTGTGGCCTCACAAGAAAAAGTCTAGGCTGACCCAGACTTATCTATTATATCAAAATATTTGTAAAAAAAATAAATTATAAAACGGAATTTGTAGATTTCATAAAGAAAGCTTTCGTCCGTTCTTCTTTCGGAGCTTTGAACATTTCTTCTGGTGTCCCTGATTCAATCACTTTCCCTTGATCCAAAAATAGGACCTTATCTGCCACCTGATAGACAAAATTCATATCATGACTCACTAAAATCATTGTCTGTCCTGCCTCTGCAGCAACTGCAATTGCCTTCTCAACTTCTAATACCAACTCTGGATCCAAAGCTGAAGTTGGCTCATCAAGTAGTAAAACATCTGGCTTCATAGCTAGTGCACGCGCCAAAGCAACACGTTGTTTTTGCCCTCCCGATAGATGTCTTGGGTAGTGATTTTGGCGATCCGCTAAGCCAACCTTCGCTAATTCTTCCTGAGCAATAGCTGTCGCTTCAGTATCAGACAGTTTTTTAACGACAGTTAGACCTTCTTTAACATTTTCCAGTGCAGTCCTACGTTCAAAGAGATTAAATTGCTGGAAAACCATTGCTAATCGACGTCTCAAAAAGAGTATGTCGTCACCACTTATCTTTTCAAAATCAAAAAAATCTTCTCCAATTGTTAGTTGCCCTCTATCTGGTTTTTCTAGAAAATTAAGACTTCTAAGAAATGTTGATTTTCCAGCCCCTGATGAGCCAACTAAAGCAATAACCTGTCCTTTTTCGATCGTTAACGAAATATCATCTAGAACCTTTTGTCCTGAAAAACTCTTACTTAAATGTGAAATGGTAATCATTAGCGTAATTCCCCCATCATCTTATCATTGATTTGTTCCGGCGCCTTGATAGCCATTCGTCGCTCAATAGAAGCACCAAGCTGTTCAATAAAAAAGCTAATCATCCAATAGATGAGGGCCACAGAAATATAGCGCTCAAAATAACGGTAATCTGCACCACCAAGAATCTGAGCTTGAGCAAACATTTCAACAATTCCAGCATTAAAAGCTAACGAGGTTCCTTTAGTTAAGCCAATCAAACCATTAATCAACGTTGGGGTAGCAACAACTGCAGCATTTGGGATAATCACACGTTGATAAACTTGCCTATTAGACATGCCTAGACTTTTAGCTGCTTCAATTTCTCCTTCATCTACTGAAAGAATGGCTGCGCGAATAGTCTCACTCATGTAAGCTGCCTCATTAAAGGCAAAAGCTGTAATTGCAAAGACTGACGCAGGAATGGCATTAATGTTCCAATGAAGTCCATAAGTAAGGTTCAAATATTTTAGGAATAGCGGTATGCCATAGTAGGTCAACATCAACTGAACAAGTATTGGAGTCCCTCGTAAAAAACTGACAAAGACTGCCTGAATAGGATACAGTACTTTAACCCGATTGATTTTTACAATTGCAAAAAGAAGGGCTAACAGTAAGCCAATTATTGCTCCAATAATCGTAAGTAACAAGGTAATCGGAAGTCGATTCATGATATCAGGAATGGCATCAAAAACTGCACGCCAGCTAAACAATTTTCCTTCTGGAATGTTAGCTGTTAATTGATGAAACCAGTCCCAAGAACTGGCTAAATATAAGTGGGACATGACAACTCCTTTTGGTAATAGTAAACTATAGTTTATCACTACTTAGTATTTCTGTAAAATATGAATTTACTATGGGGACAATAGAAAAATCTTATCACCAAATGTGATAAGATTTTCATTTATTTAAGAGATGAAACAAAATCTCCTTCAAAGAAAGTTTGACTAAGTTTTGTTAATTGTCCTGATTTTTTCAAAACTTTAAGGCGTTGATTTACAAAAGATTGCAGTTCTTGACCCTTGTCGTCTTTAGAAAAAATAAAATACTCTAAACCATCCTTGTCATCACCGACCGTCCCCTTTAAATTCGTTACTTTTAAGTCAAAGCCTTGATCTTTGATTGCAGTTTTTAAAGAAATAGCGTCATATAACAAGAAATCCAGTTGTCCATCTTCAAGCATTTGTAAACGCTGTGTATAGGGCGTTGATGAACCTGCATAAGTTAAGTTAATAGATTTCTTATCTGGATGCTCTTTATTCCATTTTTCCATTACTTGCATATAATTAGCCCCAGAGATTCCTTGTGTTTTCTTACCAGACAAATCTTTTAATGTTGAAATTTTAGTTTTTCCTCTAGTCGCGATAGCAAAATTTGATTTAGAAATGGGACTAGAAAAAAGATACTTTGCTTCTCTTTCTTTACTATAGGCAAAATCATTGGCTGCAATCTGGTACCGGCCTGCATCTATTCCTGTTAATATAGATGGGAAGGCAACTGTTTGAATTTCCAATTGGTATTTTTTTGATCCCTTAAAAACAGCTTTTAAGACTTCGATATCATAGCCGGTATCTTTTTTACCATCCTTATATGTAAATGGTTTTGTTGCACTATCTGTCGCAACTATCACTTTTTCCTTGGAATCAGCTTTTACCGTTGAAACACTAAGTGCCACAAGCAAAAAAATAAGTCCTAATATGCCAGTTATTATTTTTTTCATCTCTTTGACCTCTTTGTATTGATATCATTATCCTATCAAAAAATGAATTAACTAGCTAATATAGCTTTTCTATCAGGGTAATTATAAAAACCTATCACAAAAGGAGCCTACTTAGACTCCCTCATAGTATTATTAAAAAGTTTGTTTTTTAGCTTTACGTTCAGCCCTACCTTTGGCACGGCCTTCTGCACGACGTTCCTTACGACGTTTTTCATCAACAACCCATTGAATTTTTTTCTTATAAGCCGGTTTAACTTTTTTCTTTTTCTTTTTAACCAAACCAATCATTTCCGTATCAAGTTTTTTGTAAGATTTTTCTCTTGATTGGCGACGGTCGCGGTCATAAGTATCTTCAAAATGCCCATTTTTTAGCATTTTTGGTACAAATTGAATCCCTAATTTTTCAAGTTCTTTGATATCTGAGTCATCACTTGGTTTATAAAGTGTAATGGCAATACCTGACATCCCATTTCGTCCAGTACGACCGACACGGTGAACAAAGAAAGATAAATCTTGTGGGATAGCATCATTAATAATATGACTAACACCCTCAATATCAATCCCACGCGCTGCTAAATCAGTCGCAACGATATATTGATAATCAAGTTTTTTCACTTGATTCATAATCCGTTTGCGCTCTCTTGGCGGAACACCCCCATGAATTTTTGCAACCTTTAAGCCATTTGCAACAAGGAAAGAGTGTAGTTCATCTGCTCTTTCTTTTGTATTAACAAATAGCATGGCTAAATAGGGAGTCATATTTTGAAGAATTGCTAAAATCTGACTATTGTTATCACGCCCTTTAGTTGACACTAACCAATTATCAATGGTATCCGCAATCACAGTCTGCGTCTTGATTTGTTCAATAACTGGGTTTGTCAAATATTTCTTCAAAAATGGCTGTAATTTTTGAGGGATTGTAGCTGAAAAGACAAGGATTTGCACCGCTTTTGGAAGAGCTGACGCAATCTTGTCAACAGTATCCAAAAATCCCATATCCATGGTCATATCAGCTTCGTCAACGACAAATGTAGTAGCTTTATGAATTTCCAAATCACCAGATTTGACTAAATCATAGATACGACCAGGTGTTCCAACTACAATATGTGGTTGAGAAACTTTTAATTTTTCAATCTGGCGCTGTTTATCCGTACCTCCAACGTAATTGACAAGACGAATTTCTTTTTCTGAGAAACTTGCAATTTGTTTTGCTGCATTAAATATCTGCGTTGCTAATTCCCGGCTTGGCGCAGTTATTAAAACTTGAACATGTGATTGATTTTCATTTAATTTTTCAAAAATTGGTAATAAGAAAGTATGTGTTTTTCCTGACCCTGTTTTTGATTCACCGACTAAATCACGTCCTGAATTGACAATTGGTATTAGTTTTTTCTGAACGTCTGTTGGTTCAGTAAATTTGATAGCATCCAAGGCCTCTTGGATGTATTGCTTAAAATTATAATCTTTAAATGACATAGTAACCTCTTCTTCTCTCATATTATAACATTAAAGGCTTAGACAAGCAAAATGCAGTGCATCATCTGCACTGCAAATCACTTTATACATATAATACTGCTAAAACAATTAAACTAGCAACTAAACCGACTGACCATAAGAAGGCATCAACCTTCCATTCTGACCAACGATCTGATTTTCCAGTAAGTCCACCTAGTTCTAAATGATGGTGAAAGGGTGTCATTCTAAAAATACGACGACCTTCTCCAAATTTTTTCTTCGTGTATTTAAAATATGAAACTTGCATCATCACAGAAGTTGTTTCAAATACGTAAACAATCCCAATGATAAGCAGGGTCCATTCCTGACGCAAAGCAATAGAGATAGCAGCAAGCATAGCACCTAATGCTAAACTACCGACATCACCCATAAAGACCTTGGCAGGCTTGTGATTGTAAAAAAAGAATCCTATTAGTGCCCCAATCATAACACCAATCAATAAGAGAACATCAAATTGCTGTTGAAGATAGGCAATGATACCATAGGCGAAAAGTGAAATAACGACAGAAATCGATGCTAAACCATCAATACCATCCGTCAAATTGACAGCATTAGAGAATCCAACCACCCAAAATAAGACAAAGAGAACATAAAACACACCTAAAGGTAATTGATATCCTAATATATTGACAGCATCTATACCACTTGGTAAAACATGTAATAAGTAGAAAATTAATCCCCCTACAATTTGCAAAGCAAATTTTTGCCTAGCGGTTAAGCCTTCATTTTTTTGTTTAAATATCTTTAAAAAATCATCTAGAAAACCAATTAAGCCATAAATAACAACGACAGATAGGATTCCTGAAATGAGCCCCAAACTACTTCCTTGACGGTAAAATAGTAAGGCAAAAACAAAGGACACTAGAGTTGCGACAAGAAGGAAGACCGTCCCACCCATTGTTGGTGTACCTGCTTTGGCTAAGTGCTGTTTAACATCTTCATGCATTTGTTGCCCACCAATTTTTTTCAATTGATAGTACTTTATAAAAAATGGCATGACAAGAGCAGTCAATACTAATGATATGATTGCCGCTATGATTGTTAAAAACATGTTAATCTCCTAGTGTAATTGTTATTTTTTTAATCTTATGAAGCGATTTACCGACTTCCGCATTCTGTTTCGTTACTCTCCCAGAACCAGAACCCTTATAGCTTACTTCAATTCCAGTCCATTTAGCAAATTTTTCAACATTTGATTTGGTCCAACCATACATATCTGGGACTGTCGTTAATTTATCAGTCAGAATCAAAAGTTGTTGATTCTCTACCAAATTAGTCCCCTTACTCTTAGACATTTTGACAATCTTCCTGCCAGTTCCAAGAACAATTGGTTGCACTAAATTTTGACGTAATTCATCTGCAGTAGCTCCAGGAGATTGACCAATAAAATCAGGCAACTTATATGCTGTTCCTTTTTTAGCATCAGCGGGAGGCTCAGCCAGAGTTTCTTGCATGAGGTAGGCTTCTTCTAAGACAGGATTAACTACATCTTGCCAAAATAAACCTGACCAGTGTTCAGGCTGCTGAACAGTGACATACATAATAAAGTCTGGGTTGTCAGAAGGAACCATAGCCACTACTGAAAAGACGTAGTTTGTTTGACCACCTTCTAGGTAACCACTACCATTTTCTGCTGCAATTTGGGCCGTTCCTGATTTAACGGCGACCGGTAAATCACCAACCTTAATAATTGGTCCAGACGATTTCGAATAGAGAGTTCCAAAAACAGGGTCAGTTCCAACGGTCACCATATAATCTCTGGTCTCGCTAGCAGCTTTCTTTGAGACAGGTTTTCCTATCACTTCTTTTCGTGATGTACGATAGCTTCCATTATTAGGATCGTAGATTTTACTAATAAATTTAGGCTCTAGCATGACACCGTTATTTGCAATAGCTGAAAACGCCCTTAACATTTGAATTTCTGTAACTGAAATACCCTGTCCAAAAGCACTCATTGCTTGCGTAACAATATTATCCCCTGGGAAAATCCCTGACTCTTCATCGCCTATCCCAAATCGTGTAGGGAAACCAAACTTGAATTTAGACAAATAGTCTAACCAAGTCTTCCCACCCATCTTTTGTTCCAACTTGGTCATTCCGACGTTACTGGAGTATGCAAAACCTTGAGCATATGTCATATACTGACCAGTTGAGATACCTTCATTAATTGACCAGTCTTGGATCGTTGCGTCTGCAATGGTCAAACCATTAGCATTGCTATAAACATCATTGGGCTTAAAAATGCCATTATCAATAGCAGACGCTAGTGTCATAACTTTCATTGTTGATCCAGGTTCAAAGTTGTTTTGATAAAGCGCACTTTTCCAATTATAATTTTTATTATTTAAGCCTTCTAAAGTATCTGCATTATAGCTTGGTCGTTGAGAAGTGGCAAGAATTTCACCTGTTTTAGCATTTACAAGAGTTGCACTTGAAAGTACACCTTTAGCTTTTTTTTGGAATACATCCATCTGAGCTTCTAAGAAGGTTTGGATTGGCTCAGAAATTGTTGTATAGACATCTTTTCCATCAATAGCTTTTTTGACTGTCTTACCTGTTCCTAATAAGGTATTGCCATTTCTATCTTTTTCATAGGTGATCGTACCATCTTTTCCAGATAAAGTACTATCCATTGAAGCTTCTAAACCAGTTTTACCAACTAGACTCTTACTGCCATCCTTATTTTCATGGAGTGAAGCTAAACCTATAAATTCTGAAGCAAAGGTTCCATTTGGGTACATGCGTCCCGGACTAGTTGTAAAAGCAACACCTTTTATTTTAGCCTCTTCCATCTCTTTTCGGATGGTGGTCATCTTACTATATGAGATACCTGAACCTGGTGTGCCAAAGGAAACTTGAAATAAGCCACTTCGCCTTAATTGTTTGATAACATCTTTTTTCTTAATTTCTAATTGTTTATTTAAAATAGTAGCCACGGTATCAAACTGTGAGGGCTGAACGTATAATTTTTCACCTGTAGCCGAAACGAATGATTTGTCCAAAACAGCATAAATACTATAAGTTGTCGAGTCAACAGCTATTGCTATACCATTGCGATCATAAATAGTCCCACGCTTTGCTTGCACTGTCACTGTTTCTTGATAAACATTTTTTGCGCCCTCAGAAAGATTAACCCCAAATTTTCTATCTGTTCCAATAATAATAACAAAATTGATAATAAAAACAAAAAAGAGAAAGATACTTAAAATCATCATGTTCTGACCAACATGTTCTCGATTTTTTACAGGTGTTTTACGATCACGAACAGCGTAATCTATAAAACCTTTAATCAATTTATTCATCGCCTATTTAACCTTCTTAATATTATCGTTATGGTTACTTAAACCACCTTTGCCAGCAATGTCAACGATGCGATCCCGTCGTGATAATTCATTGACCTCTTGTCTGGCATTGTTAAGTTCCGTTTGCTTATCATCAATTTTACTATTAAGAGATGTGATATCTTGTTGTAACTGTAACTTACGGCTTTGTAAAAAGATGATACTAATAGACATGGTAATTGCTGTCACAATTAAAGCAGTATAAAAAGCCTTCTCAACTCTAGAGAAAGTTTGTATTCTCTTTTGCAATGCCGATGTTACTTCTTGACTTCGTTTTTCATTGTTCATAGTTTATACCCGAATTTTTCTTGCGACTCGCAATTTTGCCGAGTGTGCCCGATTATTTGCCTCTAACTCCTCTGGGCTGGGCAGAATCGGTTTTCTTGAAATCAACTCAAACTTTGGTTGAAGATGTTCTGGAATAATTGGAATGTTCTTTGGAACGTCAATACTGCTGGCTTCTTTAAATAATTGTTTCGTTAATCGATCTTCTAAAGAGTGAAAAGTTATGACTGAAATACGACCATCTAAAGCTAAAAGCTCCATTGCATCTTGAATAGACTCTTCTGCTGCGCCTAATTCATCATTAACTTCTATACGAATCGCTTGGAAAATTTGCTTAGCTGGATGCCCTTTTTTCTTAAGTTCCTTGGCTGGTTTTGCTGACTTAATCAGCTCCGCAAGTTCAGTTGTGGTTTCGATAGACTTGATTTGTCTAGCTTGTTCAATTTTTCTTGCAATCTGTTTAGAGAATTTATCTTCACCGTAACGGAAAAAAATACGAACCAAGTCATTAAAGTCATAATTATTAACAACCTCAAATGCAGTTAAATCAGCATCCGTATCCATCCTCATGTCTAATGGTGCATCTTGTCGATAAGAAAAACCACGTTCTCTTTCATCAAGTTGTGGACTAGAAACTCCTAAATCATATAAGATGCCATCTATTTCTGTTACACCAAAGCTAGCTAATCTAGACTTGAGATTCCTAAAATTATCCTTGATAAAGGTGACTTGCCCCTTGTCAACATAGGTTTTCAAAAAGACCTGTGCATTATCAATTGCTTTTTGATCTTGGTCAAAGCAATACAAATGCCCATTATCATCTAATTGAGATAATAAATATGCTGAATGACCAGCACCCCCTAAAGTAGCATCAACGTAGATGCCATTGGATTTTACGTTTAACATATCAACAGTCTCATTAAGAAGGACTGTAACATGATGGAATTCTTTTGTCATAACTTTAATTCTAACACATTTTAGGTATTAAGAAAACAAAAAGGAGAACTGTAAGCGCTCGACTTAACAGTTCTTTTTTTACTGCCTAATTTGTCCATTTCCATTAATATAATATTTACTACTGGTTAATGCTTCTAATCCCATTGGACCTCTAGCATGCATTTTTTGGGTTGAAATACCAATTTCAGCACCTAATCCAAACACAAAACCATCGGTAAAGCGTGTAGAGGCATTAACATAGACAACGGCTGCATCAACCAATTCTTGAAACTGCTCTGCCGATTCTAAATCCTTAGTAATAATAGCTTCTGAATGGTGACTACTATAGTGATTAATCCATTCAATAGCTTCTTCCAAATCAGAAACAACTTTAACTGACATAACATAGTCTAAAAACTCGGTCGCAAAATCCGCTTCTTTTGCAGGAACTGCCTCTGTAAACAAAGGTAGAGCCTTGTCATCTGCTCTAAATTCAATGGGATGAACTGTTGCTAATTCAGCCTCTAAACGAGGAATAAATGTTGCTGCAATCTTTTCATGAATAACCAAGCCTTCTGCAGCATTACATACACTAGGGCGTTGCGTTTTTGCATTAATGACAATTTGGGTGGCCATATCAATATCTGCCGACTGATCGACATAAATATGCACATTGCCAACACCCGTTTCAATCACAGGAACTTTTGCTTTTGCCTTAACTGTCTGGATGAGATGGGCGCCTCCTCTAGGAATTAGTACATCAATATAATCTGTCGCTTGCATAAGTTCTTCTGCTAACTCATGAGAAGGATCTTCGACTAATTGAATAGCATTTTCTGGTAAACCAGCTGACTTCAAAGCTTTTTGAACAAGAGTGACTAAAGCTTTGTTTGAATACAAGGCATCTCTTCCGCCTCTTAAAATAATAGCATTATTAGTTTTGAAAGCTAAGCTAAACGCATCAATTGTAACATTTGGTCGACTTTCAAAAATCATTGCAATGACACCTAGTGGCACACGTTTTTGCATGATTTTTAAGCCATCAGTATTTGTATAGCCTTTAATAATCTGACCAATCGGATCAGCTAATTCAGTAACTTGTTTCAACCCTTGCCCCATTGAGGATATACGGTCTTTGTTTAATAGCAAGCGATCACGCATAACCTCTGAAATACCATGATCTTGTGCTTTTACAAGATCCTTGGCATTTTCACTAATAATTAGTTGGCTTTCTGCTTCAAGGAAATCTGCCAGAGTCAATAAAAATTTATTTTTTTCTTGACTAGAAAGTCTTAACAATTGCTTGCTTGCTTCTTTTGCTTGTTGTCCAAGCTTTTCAATAACAGTCATATCCTATACTCCTAACTTTGAATAAACCAAGTTCCAATCATTTGACCCTCTAACACATTTAGAATATCTCTCGGATTAGCCCCATTCATCAATATCATTTGCCCATTATTTTCAAAAACAATTTGCGCCGATTGAACCTTACTTAGCATGCCACCTGTTCCAAACTTACTGCCTGCGCCTCCAGCTTGGGAGATGATTTCTTCTGTAATGGCGTTAACCTGGTGACGAAGAATGGCATCATCAAAAATTGTCGGGTTTTTATCAAATAAACCATCAATATCTGAGAGCATGATCAACAAGTCTGCTTTTGTTATGTTCGATACAATTGCAGAAAGCCTATCATTATCCCCAAATTTAGTGGCATGATCCATCTCATCTACGCTAACAGCATCATTCTCATTAACAATTGGAACAATGCCCATCGCAATTAAACTTTCAAAAGCATTCGTAACATTAAGTAAGCTTTCTGGAAAAATAACCACATCCTGTGTTAAGAGAATTTGAGACACATTGGTTTGGTAATGCGAAAAAATTTGTGAGTATAAGCTCATCATAGCCACTTGACCAACACTTGATACGGCTTGTTGTTGCGCCAAATCACTCGGTCGTTTGTCCATTTTTAAGATATCAAGTCCAAATCCCATTGCACCTGATGAGACTAAAATAATTTCTTTTCCTTTATTTACCAAAGTCGCAATGACAAAAGCTAACTGATCAATTTTTTCTAAATTTATTTTCCCATTGGCTTGGACCAATGAGCTAGTACCAATTTTAATGACAATACGTTTTACTAATTCAAAATTCCGTTTCTTCATATTCTGATTATATCAAAAAAACAGCTGTAAAAACTGCTTTTCTGATTATAATTCTTATTCCTTAATAATATCTAATTTATCCCAGAATTTAATTTTGAGGACATATTGGCAAATTGCCAAACTAATCATTATAGCGATAAATAAGATTACATTGATAAGTAATGCTTGTTTTGAAATGAGTGATAATATGACGACCAATGCAATTAACCCACTGCCTAAAATCATGCCACCGAACATAATCCCCATCATTTGCCACTGACTATTACCTCTTGTGAAGAGTTGTGAAATATCCTGCCAACGAAGACTGAGGTAGCGATAATCTCTTCTATACATAACTTGACCTTGAATGAAGGCCTGCACTGAGTAACCCAGGACAAACATCAGTGTCATTAACAGATTTACTTTTAAAACAAGACTGCTAAAAATGATATAGAAGACAATCGGTAGACTGACCTGAAGGACATAAAGTACCATAAATTTTTGCATTAGAAATTGCTTCATATTGAATGGCAAGGCTTTGATAAAAATAAAATTTTCCTTCTCTAATGAAATAGCTACCCCTAAAAAAGTGGTCTGGCTTGTCCCCATTACCGCAAGAATAATTCCCGTAAGAAATGCCAAACCAAAATAAGAGGAACTTAAAAATTGACCAAGGTTCACCCCGCTTTTTAATAAGGGAACAAGCATGGATACAATAAAAATGAAGGGCATTAGGTATGTTTGAATAATCAAACTTGCATTTTGAATAGTTGACAAATGGTGTCTGATCATCACTTGTTTTAAACTTTCACCAGAAAAATTCCTGTTAGTAACTTTTTTCTGAGGATTAGCTTTAGTCTTTGGTATACTATACAAGGTTTCTTGAAAGTATTTTGGCATAATGCTTTTGACAACACCCATAATCATTGCGAGAATGAGTAATAAAGGCAACCAAAAGTTCAATACTGCCTGACTTGAAAATGGCGAAGCAATAATATAATAGTAGCCAGAAAAAAATGGAATCTGACTTCTATCAATGAGTTCACTTACTTGCATCCTTGTATTATTTGTAAAGTTCAAAAAGAAAATCAAACCAATTGAACCTATGGCTGACAAGGACATCAAAATCGTCGAAATCAATTTTCTCCTTGAACTTCTAAGAATTACCTTCCCCACCCAAGAATTAATATATAAGGAAAAAACAATTGAACTAATCAACAATATGACAAATATGAACAGAGCAATTGGAATAGCCCAAAAATTTCCAAGTATTTGCCAATAAGCAATAATAAAGAGTGACAAAAGTGGCATCAAAAACATCGAGCCCAGACCAAGCGAAGAGATGACTTTTGCCATATAAATTTCAGATGATTTAATCGGCATATGCACATACAGCTTCAGATCGTTACTCTCATAAAAAATAGTATAGAGTGCCGTAAAAGATGATAGTGTTGCCATAATGAAGAAAAGGGCAATATAAAACGAAAAGTAACCTGGATATTTATTAAAATCTATCCCAATAAACATGAAGGCATAAATAAATAAAAATACAAGAACCATAACTGATTGCTGCTTAAGTGTTTCTTTATAGGCTACAAAATGTTTTTGCGGATTTTTTTCTTGTTTCTTCTTAATCGCTGCCATGGTTTGTGGACTGGAATAAAGAAGGTTTATTTTAACTAATTCCCAAATTGTTGACCAATGCATAATCAGTCCTCCTCTTTGGCATTGCGCCCTGCTAACTCAAGGTAAATTGTTTCTAAATCTTTATCTGGGTAATTTTCTTTCAATTGATTCAAGGTCCCTAGGAAAATTAATTTTCCTTGTTTCAAGATAGCTAAACGATCACATAGTTGCTCTGCCACTGACAAGACATGGGTTGAAAACAAGACAATATTGCCAGAATCAGCATGTTCCCGCATCATGGCTTTCAAATCAAATGCAGCCTGTGGATCAAGCCCCGTTAACGGCTCATCAAGTACCCAGATTGCAGGATTTGAGATTAAAGCGCCAATCACAATGGTCTTTTGTCTCATGCCATGAGAGAAGCTATCAATGGTACTATTGATATCATGCTTAATATCAAACAGTTCACTTAGTTCACTAATTCGTTCTTCAGCTATTTGAGCTGGAACATTATAAATTTTAGCTAAGAAATGCCAGTACTCATTGGCTGTTAGGTTGAGAAAAACATCTGGTGAATCTGGTACATAACCAATCTGCTTTTTAATAGCATCACGATTATCACTAAGTAGTTGTCCGTTAACTAACACGTCGCCATATGATGCTTCAATAATTGAAGTTAAGATACTTAAAGTTGTTGTTTTCCCAGCGCCATTATGACCAAGTAATCCAAAAATTTCCCCATCATTAATGGTTAAGTTTAAGTCACTTAAAGCTTCCTTTTGGTCATAAATCTTAGAGATATGTTTAAATTCTATCATAATGTCATTCCAATCTATTTTTACAATCTGGATTAAAGCTATTAATTAATCACTATATTTTACTAATGTTTTTTTCAAAGCAAACAGAGACTGTGGCAATTGCATGTTATTTAATGCGAGATAATGATCAACTTGATAATTCAACTGTTTAGCAACTAACATGGGGTTTTGATTTTTGATTAAATCATTTGAAGCAGTAATCAGATAGAGCGAAATTTGATTATTTTCTCTTATCTCTGGACTATCAAATGCTAATTTAATTTGTTTATAGATATTCTGTCTAACTTTTTCCATAAGCTCTCCAACCTTTTTGTACGTTTAAGTTAATACAACTCTATAAAAGTATCATATGCTTTTTTTGCTTGTTTGTCAACGGTAGCAAAGTTCATCCCTAACAAAAAAGACTGGTTTCCCAGTCTTTCATTGTTACTATTATTATAATGATTTATACAAGTTAACAGCATTTTCTACAGTGAAACCATACTCATCAAAGATACGGTTACCTGGTGCAGAAGCGCCCCATGTATCAATTGTTAAAGTAGTTCCTTGTAAGCCCACATATTTTGCCCAACCAAAGCTTGATGCAGCTTCAATGGCTAAACGTTTTGTGATGTTTGTTGGAAGTACTTCTTCTTTGTACACAGCAGATTGGTCATCAAAAATATTTTGTGATGGCATTGACACCACACGAACATGAATGCCTTGTTCTGCTAAAGCTGCTTGAGCATCAAGTGCTAATTTAACTTCAGAACCAGTAGCAATAATAATACCTTCTAGCTCACCTTTTGCCTCTGATAAGATATAAGCACCTTTATTAAGGCCTTCTTCTGCCAATTCATTAGTTCCTTCAAGAACTGGTAAATTTTGACGTGTAAGAACAAGCATTGTCGGTTTAGTTGTTTCCGCTAATGCACGTTTCCATGCAGCATTTGTTTCATTTCCATCCGCTGGACGAATAACGTTTAAGTTTGGCATTGAACGAACACTTGCTAACTGTTCAATTGGTTCATGAGTTGGTCCATCTTCACCAACTGCAATCGAATCATGTGTCATGACATACATTGTTGGTAAGTTCTGGAGAGCCGCCATACGAACAGCTGGTAATAGGTAGTTTGAGAAAACAAAGAATGTACCTCCATAAACACGTGTTCCACCATGAAGCGCAATACCATTCATCGCTGCTGCCATTGCAAATTCACGAACACCAAACCAAATGTTACGTCCTTCATACTGGCCAGGTTGGAAGTCTGTTTCAGCTTTAACCATGGTGTTGTTAGAAGCAGATAAGTCTGCTGACCCACCCCAAAACGATGCAACTTGCTCAGAGATTTGTTGAATAGCTTCTTGGCTAGATACACGGCTAGCTTTTGAAGAACCAAGTTCGTGCGCAGCTAATTCTACAGAGGTAGCTTCATTTGAGAAAGCTTCTTTGTATGCACTAGCAAGCTCTGGATAGTCAGTTTCGTATTTTGCAAAGAGTTCATTCCAAGCATTTTCAGCTGCTTCACCACGGGCTTGCAAGCCTTCTGCAAAGCGTGCTTTAACTTCTTCTGGTACAAAGAAATCGTCATAAGTCCAGTTATAGGCATTTTTAGTGAATTTAACACCTTCAGCTCCAAGTGGTGCACCATGAACGGCAGATGTTCCTTGTTTTTCGGCACCAAAACCAATAATTGTTTTAACTTCGATGATAGTTGGTTTGTCACTCTCAGCTTTTGCTTCTTCGATAGCTTTTGCAATAGCTTCTAAATCATTGCCATCTTCAACAAGTAGATGTTGCCATCCATAAGCTTCAAAACGGTCTTTAACTGATTCTGTGAAGGCTTGTGATGTTGGTCCATCTAATGAAATATCATTTGAATCATAGAACAAGACTAATTTGCCAAGTTTCAAGTGTCCTGCAAGACTAGCTGCTTCTTGGCTGACACCTTCCATCAAATCACCATCCCCATTCAAGGTATAAGTGTAATGGTCAACAATCTCAAATCCTGGTTTATTATATTTAGCTGCAAGATGTGCTTCTGCCATTGCCATTCCGACAGCATTAGCAATCCCTTGACCTAAAGGTCCAGTTGTTGCTTCAACACCATCAGTGTGGTTAACTTCTGGATGTCCAGGTGTTTTTGAACCCCATTGACGGAAATTTTTAAGATCGTCAATGGATAAGTCATATCCTGCAAGATGTAACAAACTGTAAAGCATAGCTGAACCATGTCCTGCTGATAAAATAAAGCGATCTCGGTTTGTCCAGTTACGGCTGGTTTTTGGATTTACTGTCATAAAGTTATTCCAAAGAACATAAGCCATTGGCGCTGCACCCATTGGTAAACCTGGATGTCCTGAGTTTGCGGCTTGAATAGCGTCCATTGAAAGTGTGCGGACAGTGTTTACTGCCAACTGGTCAACTGCATCGAATATCATAAGTAAAAACCTTTCTGTTTTTGCATCAAAATGTTTTGCTTTCGCTAACTATTGTATCATATTTTATCTATTTATTTGATGATTTTTGTGAAATCATTACTTTAAAATTTACTCAAAAATATACTGATAAGGAAACCTAGTTGACGTTTGTCAACTAGGCTCTGACTTATTTTTTAAAAGAAGCCCAATCTTTCATAAATTGGTCAATCCCATTTGTTGTTAATGGGTGAGCACTCATCTTTTCAAAAACACTATCAGGAATTGTTGCAATATGGGCACCTATTTGGGCTACCGCTTCAACGTGAGCTGAATTACGGATACTTGCTGCAATAATTTCTGTTTCAAAACCATATAAATCAATAATCTCACGAAGATCCTCAATTAATTGATAAGGATCTGATCCAATATCTTCAAGTCGGCCGACAAATGGACTGATATAGGTTGCGCCAGCCTTCATAGCCATAAGCCCTTGAGAAACTGTAAAGACAAGTGTTACATTTGTTTTTATTCCCTCTTGAGATAAAACATTTGTTGCTTTTAGCCCTTCAGTTGTCATTGGAATTTTAACAACAACATTTTTATGCCATTTAGCCAATTGACGAGCTTCTTCAATCATTTCATCAGCAACTAAACCTGTCACTTCCGCAGAAATTGGACCATCAATAATCTCACAGATTTCTTTAATAACTGTTTCAAAATCTCTACCTTCTTTAGAAATTATACTTGGATTTGTTGTCACGCCATCTACGAGTCCAAGTTCATTAATAGCTTTAATAGCGTCAACATTTGCAGTATCTAGGAAAAATTTCATCTTATCCTCCAAAAAAATTTGATGTAATGTAAGGTTCTCACTAAGAGAACAGAGTAATATGTCTAATTATAGTATAAGTGTCAACTGATTTAATTTAAAGTCCAACTATTACACAGTTTAGTGTTCAGGAATAGGCGATTCAGCAAACCACATTAGTTTTCTTGCTTATTCTTTTTGAGTAACAACTCTTTTAAAAACAACTCCAAAGCTTTGAGATCATGTGAAAACCCATAATATTTTAACTGGTAGACTGGTCTATCTGATTGTATTTCTCGATTTTGATAACAAACAATGCAATCAAAGTCACCCTTTTCTTGATAAGGAAGAAAATGAAAGTTACGGTTATTATCTAATTGTTTTCGTATCGTTACTTCTAAGATAGCTCTCTCCACAGAATCTGCCCCTAAACAAAGACCAATTTTTAACGGCTTCGTTTGTCTTTCAATTGCAAATAATAATAATTCGAGCATCTTATAAGACAGACTCTTGGCAAGATCTGTTTCTTGTAACGCTTTATCGCCTAGCAATATCATATGGTGCCGCATTAACACCTCGATTTTCACCTGTTCTTCAGGAGCTACCAAATCAGCTAAAAAAGCCAAATTCTTTTCTCCACTGATTAGTCCTCCTTTAAAGAAATAAGCTTTGCCAAAGAAAAGACTGAGGCCATAGATGATTTCTTCTTTCGTACGATAAGCAACAATATTAGCTTTACGCATTAACCATATTGCTTCCGAAACCTTGTCTGCTATCGGTCCTCCAAATCCTAAAATATAAGATATCGTTGGGAGAGGTAAAATCGGATAAGACTGTAAGAATGCAAATAAACATTTGGCTTCAAAACTATCAAACTCAATCGCATAACGGCTCAAATAATGAAACATAATTTTTTCTAAACGATTGTAAAAGACATTATTTTGAAAATAGACGCCATTTGGCCATTCTGCTTCTGCTGATTCTTTCTGGAAAGCTAATCGTTTCTGAGAGATTGCAATAAAAAGCGACAGCTTATCTAGTTTTTCTGGTTCTAATTCTTGACGCGTCAAATGACTGGTTAAATGCTTGAGGTGTGAGCGATCAATTTCAGCCGTTAAGCTGCTTCGGTCCTCTTTACTATAAGTCATTTCCAACAATTCATAATAAAAATAACGCCATTGTAATTCACTACCTGTCTGCTTCCCTTGTGAAATCCCAATACCAAACTCCTCCAAACACTGGTTAATTGAGGCTAGATGGCGATTAAAGGTTGCCTCGCTAATCATTAAGTCAAGGGATAGTTTTGTAGCATTAACATGTTGATGTGTAAAGAAATGCAGTAACATTTGATAAGGGATGGAATCTTGAAGGAGGAGCCAAATCCAATTTGTCCAAGAGAATAGCCCTGTTTCTTGCGTTATCAATTTTTCATTTTCGATTATCAGTTGGCAAGCAACGCCATGTTTGTCAAATAATTGATTCAAATTTGTGATATATTTTAAAAGTGTTACCTTTGACAACTGCAAAGCTTGTGTCAAATCTTTTACACTTGGAGGCCCTTCTGCCTGATATAAAATCATGAATAGATGGTATTGTGCTTGCCTCTCTTTACCCATTAATTGCTCTATCTTCATAATCGTTTTCTCTTTTCATATAAAGCCAAAGCTGCTTGGTGTAAATGATAAGCTAAGTCTGAATGACCTTTTGTAAAAAGAAAATCCTGAAATGCTAAATCACAATCAGTCTGCTTCAAACCGATACTTTGTGCTAATTGATTGGCTAAAAGGAGGTTATTTTCTTTGGAAAGTAATTGGGCACCTACCAACTGTCCTTTTTCTTGATTAGCAATCAGCTTAATCCAAATAGGAGACCGATCTTCTCTATCACTTTTTGCTTGATAACGAATGGCCACTAAATTATCATATAGTGATCCCTCTTCTTGGGTTAGCCCTAAAGTAGCATGGTAATAGTTAAAATAGTAACTACCAACAACCTTGGCTGTTACCAGTTTAGGTGTGTCAAATCCAGCTAAATGGTAGGCTAACAACTGCCCTGTTTTGATAGCTTGATTAATTAGCGGACTATAATAAGGAACACCCAAAACCGCTGAATCTAAAGCTACCAAGTCACCAATAGCATAAATATCTTTTTGACTTGTTTGCATCACTGAATTTACTTTGATCGTTTTATCTAGTGAACAGTCAACAATATCTTGAAGAAGGCGACTATTGGGTCTGAAATTCACTGCTAAAACAACTGTATCACACCTAATCTGGGTGCCTTCATCTGTTATTAGGCAAAGCCCTTCACGACATTCTTTAATCTCATTAATATGAGTCTTGGTTAACAATTTGACTGAGGTTTTTGCCATTTCCTGCAACAAAGGTTCAAGCATATCTGGGTCACTTTGATGACTGTTAATTGTCTCTGCTGCTTCCACTAAGGTGACTGACTTACCTTGCAAAGAAAGACTAAAAGAAATGTCTAAACCTATTACACCAGCACCAACAACAACTATTGAGCGGCTTTTTTCAATTTTCTCTAAAGCTTGTTGACTCTCTTTAAAATATTTGGTCGTAACAACACCTTCACTATTACTTCCTTTAATATTTTCAGACTCAGCCTTTGCCCCCATTGCACAAACTAAGATTTCATAACTCTCCTCAAATGTATTTCCAAGGTTATCCATTAGTTTTAAGGTCTTAGTATCAGGGTCAATAGTCTGAACTTCTGCTTGAATAAAACAACTATTTTCCGATAATCTTAATGTAGCATCCTGCCATTGTGCTTGAGATAAGTCATCTATTTGTTGACGATAAATAAAATTTAAACCATTTGGAATATAATTTGAATACTCTTGACGATCTATTATTATCAGTTGATTGTCTGGCTTTAGTTTAGAGAGTTGTTTTGCACAAGCTAATCCTGCAAAAGAAGCTCCTATAATAACGATTTTTTTCTTTTTATCTTTCATAGTCTTTATTATAACAATCACTCCTTAAAAATGAAAACGTTTAAAAAGAGTTTGAGCCAACTTGTCTCAAACTCTCTCATCCTTATCATTGACTAGGCTATTGGTCCAAAAAGAAGAACAGCTAAACTTGCACCAATAATTGGTCCGACAACTGGAATCCACGCATATGACCAATCTAAGTCGCCTTTATTAGGTATTGGTAACAAAGCATGGATCATTCGTGGCCCTAAATCTCTGGCTGGATTGATGGCATAACCAGTAGTTCCTCCTAATGATAACCCGATACCAATAATTAGCACACCTACACATAAGGTTCCTAATCCTGGAGGTATTTGGTACAGACCCAGAGAGAGAATGCCAAGCATTAAGACAAAGGTTCCAAAAATTTCACTTATTAGATTAGAACTCGTATCCTTGATTGCTGGTCCAGTAGCAATGGTTGCTAGAATATCTCCGGCTTCATTAGCAACAAGGTAATGGGGACGATATTGAAGATAAACCAAGATGGAACCAAGCATTGCTCCTAAAAACTGAGCAATAATATACAGTATTGCAGTGCTCCAGGAAATACTGTGATTCATTGCAAAGGCTATACTTACTGCTGGATTTAAATGTGCTGGTGCAATTTTTCCAGTAATAAATACTGCGACCGCGACTGCAATTCCCCAACCTGTAGCAATAACAATCCATCCCGAATTATTATTCTTAGTTTTTGGTAAGACAACCCCTGCAACAACACCATTCCCCATTAAAATCAAGAGCGCCGTTCCTAAAAACTCTCCTAAGATATCTATTATTTTCCCCTTTTATTTTTGTTTCAATGCTTCTAAATCATTATCTTTTAATGTCTCACGCAAGGCTTTTTCTTCAGCTAATTTCTCTTCTTGTGTCCACTGATAATGTTTAGCCATTTCATTTAATACTGGCTCAATCAAAGCTTCTAAACGATCCCTCATAAAGAGCATGTGATTGGTTCTCCGTAAGAAGAAGTCAGTGGGTTTCAAAGCCATTTCAAAATCCATTGCATAGTGTAAAGAAAGTGTTTCTGCTAATGTAAGCCCTTCTGCCGCAATAATTTGACGGGCTAAAGCAAAGACTTTTGGTGCATTAGAGCCATATAAGTTTGCCAAGTAAAGAGCCTCATCCATTGATAGACCACTTAAAGTACCAAGTTGTGCATAGGCTTCAATCTCAGAATCAACATTTGCAGGATTAATTTCTCCACCAGAGACAGGGTAGGTTTTTGAGTTAATTAATTTAAAGCTACGATCAAATTCTTCTTTCAATACAGTTAGGATGACTTGCAAAGCACCTTCTGCCATCTTACGATAGTCTGTTATTTTGCCACCTGCTAGTGTAAATAGACCATTGGCATCTCTTTCAAAGCTTGAACCACGTGACACAGCTGAAGGATCCAATTCTTTTTCTGACGTACTTGATTCAACTGAACGGATAGCTTTTTCAACAGCTTCACGGCTTGATTTGTCATCAACATAGTCTTGCACAGTTTGAATAAGTTCTTCAAAACTATCATCCGAAATTTTACCACTGTTACCCCCATTATAATCTGAGGCACTATTGCCTGACAAGAGTGGTCTAAGCCCAGCCCAAGAACTTTCAATATCTTCTAATTGCAAGTTAGCTTCTGGGAAGCGACGATTAATAATGTCTAATAGGTAATCAACATCTTCTTGTGTCACCGTTGGGTGTTCTAAATCACCAGTATAGTCCGTATCTGTTGTTCCAAAATACGTTTTTTCTTCTCTAGGTAACACAAATACCATTCGACCATCATTCAAACCAGTATCAACATAGACTGGTTGGGAAATCTTTAATTTCTTACGGTCTACAACCAAGTGGACACCTTTAGTTGGGCGCATTTGGTGAATAGCTTCGACTTCATTTGAAAAGTTTCTAACCTGATCACTCCATGGGCCAGTTGTGTTAATTACTACATTAGCATGTATCGTCATTAACTCATCGGTCATTAAGTCACGAGCTAATACGCCAATAATTTTGCCCTGATCATCAAAAATAAAGTCTTCTGCTTTAACATGACTGGCAATCAGGGCGCCATCACGATTAGCCCGCTTAATATTTTCAATTACTAAACGTGCATCATTGTTTCTAAAGTCTAAGTAAACACCACCACCGAGAAGTCCTTCAGCTTGTAAATCTGGTTCTCTGGCTAGGACTTCTTCTTTAGACAAGACTTTATTTGCCGCAGGAGTATTTGACACACCAGCTAATAAATCATAGAGATCCATAGCCACTTTTAGACGAAACATACTAAAGGTGCTACCAGCTTCATCATAAACTGGTAATAGCATTGGGTCTGGCTTTGGAATATGTGGCGCAATTTGTTGAACAACTGCACGTTCAGATACCGTATCAGATACAACTTCTACATCAAATTGCTTCAAGTAACGTAAGCCGCCATGAACTAACTTGGTTGAGCGACTTGACGTTCCTTCGGCAAAGTCCTGCATCTCAATTAAACCAGTTTCAAGTCCAGAGGCTGCTGCTTGCAAGGCTACACCTGCCCCTGTTATACCACCACCAATGACTAACAAATCTAATTGACGGTCTTGCATTTTTTGGAGTGCTAATCGACGTGTTTCTTTTGAAAATTCCATTCTTTCCTCCCTTAGTCTTTATCTATTTCTGCAAATACTTGTGTTGCTTTAACGGCTTTTTTCCATCCTTTGTAGAGTTTTTCTTTGCGTGATTCGTTCATACTTGCTTTGAATAATTGGCCAGTTTCATTTAATTCTTTCAGTGCATCTAAATCTTCCCAGTAACCAACTGCCAAACCTGCTAAGAAGGCTGCGCCTAAAGCAGTGGTTTCAAGATTCTTCGCGCGAGCAATATCCTTACCTAAAATATCTGCTTGGAATTGCATTAAGAGATTGTTCATTGCAGCCCCACCATCAACCCGTAATTGTTGGATATCAATTCCTGAATCAATTTGCATTGTATCAATAACATCACGTACTTGATAAGCAATTGACTGAAGGGTTGCTTTGACAAAATCTTCTTTTGTTGAACCACGTGTCAATCCAAAAACTGAACCACGTGCATTTGAATCCCAATAGGGTGCACCAAGACCAGTAAAGGCAGGCACAACGTATATTTCATCATCACTAGTTGATGCATTGGCAAGTTCTTCAGATTCAGGTGATGATTCAAACATACGTAAGCCATCTCGTAACCATTGAATCGCACTCCCAGCAATAAAGATTGAGCCTTCAAGGGCATAATAGACCTTACCATTAATGCCATAACCAATTGTTGTTAAGAGGTTATTTTCAGATAACTGAACTTCTTCACCTGTATTCATGATAATGAATGACCCAGTACCATAAGTGTTTTTAACCATACCTGGTTCAAAAGCTAATTGACCAAAGAGAGCTGCTTGTTGGTCTCCAGCCATGCCAGAAATTGGCACTTCACCACCATAGAAATGGAAGGCTGCCGTTTTACCATAAACCTCTGAATTGGATTTTACTTCTGGCAACATGATTTTAGGGATATTCAAAATATCTAGAATCTCATCATCCCATGTCAAATCTTTAATATTGTAAAGCATGGTTCTTGCAGCATTTGAATAATCCGTTACGTGAACAGCACCATCTGTTAATTTCCACACTAACCAGGTATCAATGGTCCCAAATAGCAATTCGCCTTTTTCGGCACGTTCTTGAGCACCTGGAACATGATCTAAAATCCATCTGATTTTTGTAGCTGAAAAATAAGCATCAATGACAAGTCCGGTTTTTTCATGGATCATGTCTGTGTAACCATCTTGCTTTAATTGGTCTGCAATAGGGGCTGTTTGGCGAGATTGCCAAACAATGGCATTATAAATAGGCAGACCCGTTTTCTTATCCCAAACAACTGTTGTTTCACGTTGATTTGTGATACCAATCGCCTCAATCTGACTAGGTTTGATACTAGATTCAATAAATGCACCTGCAATAACAGACTGTACAGAATTCCAAATTTGATTGGCATTATGCTCCACCCAACCAGCTTGAGGAAAGATTTGCGGAAACTCCTTTTGGCTACTACTGATTTTTTCACCTTTTTTATTAAAGATGATTGCACGAGAACTAGTCGTTCCCTGATCGATGGCCATAATGTACTTTTCTTCTGACATTCTTTTACCCTCCTGAAGTAAGCGTTTTCTTTTGTAGTTCTATTATAACGAAAAAATGTATAAATGTACTATCATAAATTTCTTTCTACAACTAAATTTATGATAAGATAAGCCAAATTAAAAAAAACGAGGATATCCTCGCTTCATTTAGTCATTAATTGGTTCTGATGATTTTTCAAGTATCTCTCCTGAATTAGCATCTATGATGTAACTATATTCTTTATCTCCATGATTAAATTCCACATCATAAACTAGCTTACCATCGTCATTTTCTTTTTTAATAGTAAGTAGTTTAGTATCAGATTCAGTAACGGAAGCATCCTTTATTGCAATTGATTTAGCTTTTTCTTCTGAAATTTTAGCTTTTTTTGTTTTAGCCATTTGGCCTGTTGACTGATTCTGTGTAGTGCCTTGTTGCTCCTTATCCATACCACAAGCACCCAAACTTAGTAAAGAAAGGCTTGCTATGGCAAATATTGAGAGTTTTTTCAGTGTCATATCTATTACCTTCTTTCATTAATTTCTTTTATTATACCTTAAAACATAATTTTTTTCTAATAATGACATTTTTTCTACCTTGATACTGCCAGAATCCTCTGTGAGCCCATATTTATGTAAAAACAAAAAAGCCTCACGTGGAGGCTTCAAACAATCAGGAATTTGGATCATCTAATGATCGACCATGGAGTCCTTTTTCTCGTTGGACTTGTTTTAATTTTTCAGGAGTCAAGTCATTGCCTTTTTCATCGACCACTTTAATTCCTTCAATATGATGACGAACTGAGCGACGGTAACCTTCTATGTATTCTCGTCTAAGCTCTGCTTGTTCAACCTTTTCTGGGCCTGTTAGACCTACTGTTTTTTTCTTTTTAGCCAGTTCATTGATACGTTCGATTTTCTTAGGATCCATATGACACAGCCTCCTTCTACTATTTTGTATTTAATTTATTGAAGCTAGCAACACTTCTAGCTTTTTCAACTAAACTTAACAATAAGGCTAAACGATTAGCTTTTAGTTGGTCATCATCAGTCATAACCATTGTATTGTCAAAGAAAGCAACAATAAGATTGTTCAAGGCAAATAACTGATTAATTTTTTCCTCTGCACTGCCTTGTAAATCAAGTGAATTCACGGCTTGGAACAAGGCTTTTTCTTGATCGTTTTCAAGTAGCGATGGATCAACGACAACTTGCTCTTCAGCTTTCTCTGCTAAATTAAAGGCACGAGACAAGTTTTCAACAGCTGATTTATAGGTAGAACCTTTGGATGCTTCTACCAAAGCCTTAGCTGTTTCAAGCATTTGTGGCACTTGGAAATTCGAACTTGAGAGAACTGCTTCTTTAATGTCTTTTGGAATTGCTGCGCCCATCATTTTATCAACACGCGCTGAGATAAAGTCCATCACTTGACTTTGATTATCATAAGTTAAAGTATCAAATGGTAAGCTGTAGCAATCTGCAATTAATTGGTCCATTGGAATATTCCAATGGAAAGCTTCAAGAATACGAACGATGCCTTGAGTTGCACGGCGAAGCGCATAAGGATCGTTGGAACCACTTGGAATTAAGCCGACTGAGAAAAATGATAATAGGGTATCTAATTTATCTGCTAATGCAAGAACAGCACCAGCTTTGCTTTCTGGAAGCTCACCTTCTGCAGAATTTGGCAGATAATGTTCACGAATAGCTTGTGCAACTTCTGGAGTTTCTCCTGCAAGAAGCGCATACTTTTCTCCCATGACACCTTGCAACTCATCAAACTCACCAACCATACCAGTCAATAAATCAAATTTATAAATTTGGCTAGCACGAACGAGAGCTTGGCTATCTTGACTTGACAAATCAAGTTCCTGTGCAAGATAGTCAGCAATGACACCTGTCCGCTTCATATGGTCTCTTAATGAACCAATTTTTTCATGGAAGGTAACATTCTCTAGCTTTTCAACTAAATCTTCAATAACTAATTTTTGATCTTCTCGCCAGAAGAATTCACCATCTTCTAAGCGAGCTACAAGTACCTTTTCATTTCCTTTAACAACATTTTCAATGTGCTGATCATTACCATTACGAACTGAAATGAAATTTGGTAATAACTTGCCAAATTGATCACGGACTACAAAATAACGTTGATGATTTTTCATAGACGTTACTAAAACTTCTTCTGGAACATCTAAATATTTCTCATCAAATGTCCCCATAAAGGCTGTCGGGTACTCAACCAAATTTAAGACTTCATTTAATAAGTCGTTATCAATGTCAACTGTGACATTATATTTAATTTCTAATTCATGAATTTGATGAACAATCATCTCCTGACGTTCTTTAGCATCAGCAATAACATACACACGTGCAAGGTCTTGTTCGTATGAATTAGCAGATGAGATTGTTGTTTCTTCCCCTAGGAATCGATGCCCACGAGAAACGCGATCAGCGGAGATATCCAAAAAGTTCATCTCTAAAGCTTGATCATCTAATAGGACTGTCAAGGTATGCACAGGACGAATATACTCAAAACTATTTGAAGCCCAATGCATGGATACTGGAAATGTTAAGCTAGCTAGAACCTGTGGAATGGCTTGTAAAACTTCTTCTACCACTTTTCCTTCTTCATGTTTAGTCACATAAACATATTCTTCACCTTTGATTTCACGGAATTCAATAGCCTCCGTAGTTAATCCTTTACCACGTACAAAGCCTTGGGCAGCTTTTGAAAAATTCCCTTCGGCATCCAATGCAATTTTTTTAGATGGACCTTTAAAGTCTTCGGTTAAATCAGTTTGTTTTTCAGCTAATCCACTGACTCTAACAGCTAAACGTCTCGGTGTTGAAAAGGTTTGGATTGCTTCAAATGACAACCTATTGTCATTCAAGAAAGCTGCCAATTTCTCACCAAATTGTTGTTCACTTGGTGTCACAACGTATGCTGGTAATTCTTCTAAACCTAATTCTACTAATAAATTTTTAGTCATTACTCCGCCTCCTCTTTTAACAATTCAGCACGACTTGCTTCATCCAATAATGGGAAACCTAATTTCTTACGTTCAGCGACAAAAGTTTTTGCGACAATACGTGCTAAATTTCTAATACGCGCAATATAACCTGCACGCTCTGTAACTGATACAGCACCACGTGCATCAAGCAAGTTAAAAGTATGAGAACATTTCAAGACATAATCATAAGCTGGGTGAACTAGTCCTTCTTCAAGGGCGCGTCCAGCTTCTTTTTCAAATTTTTCAAAGTTCTCTAAAAGCATTGCTTGGTCAGAAATTTCAAATGAGTACTTTGAATGCTCGTACTCAGGTTGTAAGAAAATTTCACCATATTTAACACCTGGTGCCCACTCGATATCATACACAGAATCCACTTCTTGTATATAAGAAGCAAGTCGCTCTAGTCCATAAGTCACTTCTGCAGTCACAGGACCTGTTGCTAGTCCTCCGACTTGTTGGAAATATGTAAACTGTGTGATTTCCATACCATCTAACCAAACTTCCCAACCAAGTCCTGCAGAACCTGTTGAGGGATTTTCCCAGTTATCTTCAACAAAACGGATGTCATGTTCAAGAGGATTAATACCGAGTTTTTCAAGTGACTCTAAATAGAGTTCTTGAATGTTTGATGGTGAAGGTTTCATAACAACTTGGAATTGGTGATGTTGATATAGTCTATTTGGATTTTCACCATAACGACCATCTGCTGGACGACGACTTGGTTCAACGTAGGCTGCATTCCAAGGTTCTGGACCAATGGCACGAAGAAAGGTGTAAGGACTCATTGTACCAGCTCCTTTTTCATTGTCATAGGCTTGCATTAGCATACAACCTTTATCATTCCAAAATTGTTGCAAAGTTAAAATAATTTCTTGAAAGGTTAGTTTGTTACTCATTTTTGCCTCTTTCTAATATGTCTTACTAACAAATTGAACTACACAAATAGATGTGGTTCATCCCAATAAGTGATATTTTAATATCAGAAAAAGGGTAAAACCACACCAACTCCTATACCAATACTGATATAGGGGCGTTGATACGCGGTTCCACCCTAGTTTTTTACTTCATTACTATTTTTAATTGTAACCGAAAGTGCCTTAAAATTATCTTTTTCATCCGGCTTACACCATACCCGAACTCGCTTGAGAAATCCCATAATTCATTTCTTTCTTATAGATAATTCTAGCACAATTACATTGACTTGTCTATTCCTAGCAAATGTTGCTGTTAATTATTTGCTCATATAGCCATTAGGCTTAATAACTTCTTCAATTAATCGATTTTCTTCAATAATCCTAACGGTCAAGGTTATTGCATAACACGGGAATAATAGCATAGCTGTAATCTGTGCATGACAAAGCAAAGCAATACCTATCAACTCTGGACAAATATTTAAAAAGTAATTGGGATGCTTAACATATCTAAAAAGCCAATGGTCAACATAACGATGATTTTTAACAATCATTAGTTTCACAGTCCAAATGCCTGTCAATAGTTGAGTCACCTTGTATAAGACAAAAACAGAAACGATTAATAATACCAACCCTAAAAAGCTAATTGCATCAAAAGTAACCATCTTTAAATAAGCTTCTAGACTTGCAAAAAAATAAATAAGGATATGAAGAAGCGTAATAAATTGAGAATTTTTGACACCAAATTCTCTACCTCCCTCAGCTTTAATCCGTTTTTCGTTAGCAATTGATATTTTTAAAAAATATAAACGGATTAAAAACATCCCTAACATAATCGCTAATATCACTTTTTCAATACTCCTTCTTAGTTATTAATTACATAGAAGAGTATAATAAAAAATGATAGGAAAAGTCAAATCAATAACAAAAAGTTCAGTATAAAAACTGAACTTTTTAACTCAAGTAGATAGATACTTCATCACCAATAACAAATAAACATGTCTCATCTGTTGATGTAACTTCAATTTAATACTCTTTGGTATCTGGATCAGGAACTTCTGTCATCCCTTGCAGATTTTTTATGATTTCAGCATCTTCTTCCGTTAGTTCAATATCAAAGAAATCCATATTCTCCTTGATACGATCTTCATGAACTGATTTTGGCAGTGGTAAGAAACCTTGATAAACAGACCAAGCCAGCGCCAATTGAGCAACTGTTTTACCATATTTATCAGCCAAAACTTTCATTTCTTCATTTGAGAAGATATCACCTTGTCCAAGTGGTCCCCATGCTTCGACGACAATCTGATGTGCTTTACAATAATCAACAACTTCTGGTTGAAAACAGCCTGGCGCTAAGCGAATTTGGTTGACTGCTGGAGTCAGTTCAGCGGTTTCAGCTAAAGCTTCCAAATGATGAACCATGAAATTGCTGACACCGATTGTTTTAACCAAACCTTCATCAACAGCATCTTCCATATATGACCAGGCTTCAGCATTAGCTTTTTGCCAATTATCACGATAGGCTTTTGGATTTGGCCAATGGATCAGATATAAATCGACATAATCTAGTCCTAACCGTTGAAGCGATGCAGCTAAAGCTTCTTTAGCTTTAGGATAAGAATGGGAGTCATTCCAAAGTTTAGTCGTGACAAATAATTCTTCACGAGGAACACCACTATCTTTTATCGCTTTTCCTACACTCACTTCATTTTTATAAATAGCTGCTGTATCAATATGTCGATAGCCAGCTTTAATAGCAGCTAATGTTGATTGATAAGCTTCTTCGCCATCTGCTGCTTTAAAGGTTCCAAAGCCCAGAAGAGGGATTTCTAACCCATTATTCATTGTAAATGTCTTTACCACAAGAATACCTCCTTAATATAAGATTATTCTACCATAATCCAACTATTATTAAAGCTTTTGAAACGTCCTATTATCGGTCAACCTATTGTTTCATAGCTTTTTCTGGTTTATCTAATGCACTAATCAACTTTTCTTGAATATACTGCATAACTTCAGGGTTACTTGGTAAATCTGAGTGAGTCGCATCCGTTCCGGTAACCGTAACTTGGGTATAATGTTTAGCAACATTTTGGAAAATGTATCTACCTGCAACCACACTTGCGAAGGGAACAATTTTATCAGCATCAAATGAATCCGTTCCAGCTAAATTATAAACAATGAGATTTTTAGGTATCGCAACATTATCACTTCTCAAATCTTTTAACATCTGCGTTTGATTAGAAAGATTACTTTCTTCAAAATTATAAGGCGTCCCAATAGTGGCTAACTTATCCATTTGAAAATTCTCTACCCCATAATAATTTTCCAAAAAAAGAGTCCAATTTAAGCCACCATTTGAATGCCCGACAGCATTAAAACGCTTAAAATGATAATGTTCTTGTAAATCAGCCATAGCAATAGCTAGCCATTTAGCTTGTTGCTTAATATTGGCATAGCCATCTGCATTATTTTGAAAAGCGATGACAATAAATGGATGATTATCATTACTTGCAATAGCACCTTGATAAGTTAAGGTTCCCTTTTTACTAACTTCTACTTTTAAAATACTATGCTTTGCTCCCTTTTGGTTAAAGTAGTCAAGCATATCATTAAAGCGATTAATAGTCGCACCAGAACCAGGGACAAAAATGGTTGGTACCATCCGTGAATTATAAAGTTTAACTTTCTTTGCTGTCACTTCATGGACATAAGTTTCCCCAAGTATACCTAAAGTGATAAGAAGCAAAAGCATCATGATAAAAAAGAAACCTGTTAGCGATTTTTTCATATAAGATCTCCTTTTTTAAGGACACGATTAACAAATGGAAGATAAATTAGAACCGATAAAATAATAATCACAATTGAAACTATTAAATAGCGCCAGTCACCATTCGAAGCCAAGTAGCCAAATAATAAACTTGGTGTAGCTGTTGGAACACCATAAACGGCTGGGGTTAACCAATTTAATGAAAGTAAAATAGCCCCTAATGTCTCTGCCATTACTGTTGATAAAAACATAGGAATAATAAATAGCGGTTGTAAAATAAGTGGTAAGCCAACTAAAAATGGAAAATTGGCATCAAAAAGCATGGGAGCTAAACAGAGTAATCCGATTTGCCATTCCCTTTTCTTACCCATTAATCTACTGGCTATAAGAAAGGCTATAAGTAGCCCTAAAAGCACTCCAATCCCACCGAACATCGCAAAACTATCTCTTAGGGTATAAAATGTAAAAGGATGTGGTAAATGAGCTATGTTACCACTAAGTGCTGAACTTAAATTATTGCTTGTAGTGACCAAATCTCCAGCAGGTCCTTGAAAAATATCTGGAACAGAAATACCAAAAACTAAAAGAACAATAGCTAGAGCAGTCCAAATTAATACTTGGAAAAATGATTTTGGCCCATCACCTATTTGGATTGCTACAAAACTTTGCAGAAATTGGTCTGGTCCAAAACCAAAACGGCTTATCATTAATTTCGTAACCAAAACAACTAAGTAGACCATTAATGCTAATAATATAGCCCATAAAAATGGACTCCTCGTCTGAGATGGGGCATATTTTTTAAACCCTAACAAGAGGATTGCAAACCCCACTAATAGAATCCAAAAAGGCTGATGGGGCACTTGAACAAATTGCCTTTGATTTGAAACAAAGACCCATGTCAAAATAAATGATAATGTTGGCAAAAAAGAGACAACCACTTGCTTGCTCTTTAAATAATACGTAATCATTTGGCTAACGAAATAACTCGCAATAATAGTCATTGTAAAATGAGCAAATCGTTCAATCTCACCAGAAAGTATGAATAGCCATTTTTGACTGTAAAAACTAAAGTGACTGGTTTGGGCTAAGAAAGATTCCGGTGCAACAAAAAGACTGTTCACTAGTTCTACCCATGAAAAGAGCAAAGCTAAAGGCAATAACTGACGAAAACTGTATTTTAAAGCATGAGAAAAAGCACTCATCTTTTCATTTAATCTATCTCTCATAGTCATTCCTCACTCATTCTTCGCATTATAACCTTTGTTAGCTTTTTTATATTTTAGCATAAGTAACTGACAGAAGAAAAGATATTAGATTGTCAAAATATTAATAAAAAACTAGCACGCAGAGGGATCAGACAAAAAGCCCCAGATTATCAGACTATCTCCTTTAATAATCTGGTAATCTGAGGCAAAACTTTCTAATCCTGCAATGATTAATACGTTATCAACTAATCACTTATCAGAATTGTTATGAATACTAATCAACTTAGGCTTGATAAACTTTTTGACCATCTAAATAAGTTGCTTGCAATTCTAAATCTTGGTCTAATACAATAAAGTCTGCAGCATAACCTTCTTTTATTTGACCACAGACATCTTCAATACCAACTGAAAGAGCTGGTACGTATGTTGCCATATGGATAGCCTGTTCGGCGTCAGCAATTCCCCATTCAACCACATTTTTTATGCCATCTTTTAACTTCAAAATAGAGCCAGCAAGGTTACCACTTTCTTTCAAGCGAGCCGTTCCATTTTCGACCACAACTGGAAACTCACCTAACATATACTCCCCATCTGATGACCCACCTGCACGCATACAGTCCGTAATCATGGCAACTTTTTCATAGCCTTTTTGTTGCATTAAAATGTCACAAGCCACTGGATTGACATGGTGCCCATCGCAAATCAATTCCGCAAAAGTTCCTTCAATGTTATACATAGCACCAACCATTCCAGGTTCCCTATGATTTAAGCCACGCATTCCGTTATAGGCATGCACCCAAACACTCGCTCCTGCATTAACAGCAGCTTTTGCTTCTTTATAAGTTGCATTGGAATGTCCTAGTGCAACTGTGACATTGTCTTTTGTAATGGTTGAAACAAATTCTTCTACGCCATCGCGTTCTGGAGCAAGAGCGATTTTCTTAATTAAACCATTTGCTGCCTCTTGCCACTCTGCAAATTCATCCAATCTTGGGTTTTTCATATAAATTGGATTTTGAGCACCTTTGTATTCCTCAGTAAAATAGGGTCCTTCAAAGTAAATTCCTTGAATTTTCGCACCTTTTACAGCATCTGCCACTGATGCAACTGTTGCAGATACTTGTTTTAGCTGTTCAAAATCTGATGTTAATGTTGTTGGTAAAAATGAAGTCACTCCTGTTGATAAGAGTCCTTGACTCATTTGGTGAATTCCCTCGGCAGAGTTATCCATAACATCAGCACCTGCAAAGCCATGGATATGTGTATCAACTAAACCTGGAGCAATTTGATAGCCAGAATAGTCAATAATAGTCGCATTAGAGTCAACCTTTTCAAACCATTGACCAAATTTCCCATCTGCAACAGCTAGGTAACCCTTACATTTTTTATGATCTGAGTAGTAAAAACAATCTGCTTTAATATAGCTTGTCATCTTCTTGCCTCCCTTTTTTTCTTTATTATACGCTTAATCTGATTATTTGTAAATGGTATATACCACTTCTCTTGCTTGACATTTCTTAAAATTAATACTCAAAAAAGCTCTAGTTTAATTAAATTTTGAACAAAAATCATCTTTAACAATTCTTCTTTTTCTTGTATAATAGAGCTTGTCAGTATTCAAGTACATGTTAGGAGATAGGAATGAAACAAGCAAAAACAGAACGACTTTTTCTCGTTCTAAGTATTATCACCGTGATTATTGCAGGTGGTATCTATTTTATTTTCGGTGATATGGGAGATGTTAAATCTAATGACAATACTACACAGTCAGTTCAAAGTGTTGTTACTAAAAATAACCCGCTCACTGAAGCTATTGACTTAGTAGCAGAAGCAGAGAAAAATCCTAGTCAGGAAGCCATTGATCAGGCCCAAAAGATGCTTGATCAGGCAAAAGATACAAGTACAAAAAAACGATTGCAAAAAAAATTAGACCAAGTCAAATCGAATTTGGAAAGTTATAATGAGGCTAAAAAAGCTGTTGAAGATACAAAAAACACCCCAACAACAGATAACAAAGCCTTGGCTCAAGCGGCCATCGATAAGGTTGTCCTAGAAGATAAAAAAGCTGAATTACAAAGTCAATTAGACGCTATTGTAATTATTGATCAACCTGTTACAAATTCAACAACTACAATTCCAGCTAGTGGTACCGTAGATTATGGACAAGCTCCTGCTGAAAATTACTACCCTCAAGCTCCTGCAACAATCGAACCAACTCAGCCAGTAGTACCAAATACTGGAGCATCATCAAATGCAGCCAATACTGGTTCTAATGCTGTCATTAATCCATAATAAAAAGCCGATTCACTCAATGAAGTGAATCAGCTTTTTTTATGCTTTTTCATACCCTAAAAGAATACCTTCTTCTTCTGCATAGAAACTACATAAGCCAGAACTATTAGCAATAGCCATCGTTGCTGTCGGAAAGCTTTCTTTTAACTTTTCTAAAATTTGATGACATATTTTTTCATTGTTGCGATGGCAAACGAAAACCTTACCACCATTATATCCTGCTTTTTTCATTTCATCTACAATGGATAAGACAGCCTTTTTCTGACCACGTGCTTTTTGAAGTAATTCAAGGCGCCCCTCTTCGCTGGCACAACCTACCATGCGAATATTCATCAAGCCGATTACTGTTCCTAACAATTTACTAACACGACCATTTTTAACCAAATTATCTACTTTAGCCAATGCAAATAGTAACCCTGTCTTTTTTTGATAGTCTGTAATTTCTTTGACAACTTGATCAAAAGTAAGGCCCTTAGAAATGAGTCTTTCTAACTCTAAAACAATAAGGTCCATTTCACCACCAGCTGATAGGGAGTCTATGATGTGAATGTTTAAATTTGGATTTTCCTCAAGCAACATTTCTTTTCCAAGACGAGCACTATTATTGCTTCCCGACAAACTACCTGTAATCGTTATTGCAATAACATTATCTGCCCCTTTAAATGCCTGCATAAAAGCATCTGGACTCGGGCAACTTGAAGTTGCTGCTTCAGAAGAAGCATACATTGTAGACATCATCTGGTCTACATCTAAATTAAAATCATCATTAAAATTCTCTTGTCCAATTCTTATTGTTAAAGGGACACGCTCATAAACTATCTGATCGTTTTCATTTGTCAAGGCTGTTAAATCACAGCCAGAATCAGCTACAATTTTCCAAGTCATACTTTTTCCTCTTTCGTTCTACTTGCTTTAATCTATTGACATTTCAAAGCTTTTCACCTAAAATTATATCATCATTAGTCTAATAATAGCTAGTAAAAATAGTCCGATGTAACAGTTGAAAGGCAAATGTAATGACCGATAAAGTAATCGCCAAAAATTCTTTGAATAATCTAATAAAATTCAATAAAGAAACTCGTCAATTAACCAGGGAGGCCTTAGAGACCGCCCTTTTAAGTCTCCTCAATCAAAAAAATATAACACAAATTTCAATTTCTGAACTTGTGTCCAAGGCTGGAGTATCTCGAAATGCTTTTTATCGAAACTTTTCATCAAAAGAAGAGATTTTGGAAGGTTACTTATCAACCGTTTTACGTCGCATTTTTAAAGGCATCAAACTATTTGACTTAAATACGCAAGCAAGTCAGGCTTGGCTCTATTTATTTACAGAAGCTAAAAAAGAAGAAGCTCTCTTTAAAATCATTTTTAAACACCACCTGCAACAACTTTTGACACAGATGGTTACCAAACGCTTAAAAGCCTATCAACGGTGGAAAAAGAATAGACAATCTCACTACTCTCGTCTTTTTTGGAGCAATGCTATTGTCTCAGTCCTCACTTCTTGGATTAAAGATGGCATGAAAACACCCGCTGAGGAAATGGCTAAAATGGGATTGCCTCTCTTGCCATAAGAATAAACCAGTTAGAACGAACTGCAAGTTGCAGTCTCTTCTAACTGGTTTATTTTATTGATTTAATGCGTACTTTCTAATAGCTTGTGCCACTCCAGCTTGATCGCAGTGACTAGTGATATGATCAGCCAATACCTTGATGGATTCACTGGCATTGCCCATTGCTACGCCTGTTCCTGCAAAACTTAGCATTTCTATATCATTTGGCGCGTCGCCGATTGCCATCACTTCATTAGCTGTGCAATTTAAATCCTCGGCCAAATCTTTAAGGGCATGAGCCTTTGTCACGTGTTTAGGCATTACTTCAAGAATGTAATCTTGACTTCGAACAACACTAAAGTCTTCTACCAGTTGAGAGCGCATTGCATCTTCAAATGCATCCATAGCTTGACTAGTACCCATATACATAGCTTGAAAAATAATCTCCGAACCTTGCTCTAACGCTTCAATTGTCGTTGTTTTGACTTTTGTAAAGACCAATTCACCATCAGCTGCAACAATGTCAGGTACTTGTTCTCCAATAACGTAGTAGTTGTCTTCTGTCGTCAAGGTTAAGGCAACACCATCAAAATGACGGCTTAGTTTTTCCAGATGTTTCACTTGTTCTATGGTCAGATGATAATGGTGGATAAGGTTCCACTCTATACTGGTATAGGTGCTACACCCATTATTTAAGATGAGAAACTCATCCTCTACTAAGCCCAGCTGATCAAAATACGGTTTGGTCCCATTTTTTGGACGACCTGTACAAAGAACAATCTTAATCCCATTAGCAGTCGCTTCTTGAATCGCTTTAATATTTTCTTCAGGAATGACTTTCTTACTATTTAACAAGGTTCCATCTAAATCTATAGCAATTAACCTAATCATTTTTAAACCCACTTTCTCAAAAGGTTACTTTTCTTATTTCTATAAATAAGTCAACTTAATTATAAGTGTAACATTTTTAGAGCATCAATCAAACTACAAAAGTCATTTTGAAGATATTATTTGTTACATAACCCTTTTTGACTGTGATAATTCTTTATACCAATAGGCACTTTTTTTCGGGTAGCGTTCTTGTGTATCAAAATCGACATAAAAGAGACCATATCGTTTATCATAACCATTTGACCAAGAAAATACATCCATCAATGACCAGATAAAGTAACCTTTAACATTGACACCATCGGTGATAGCATCTGAAATAACCTCTATATGTTGCTTAACGTAATCAATTCTGGCATCATCATAGACAGTTCCATCGACAAATTCATCTTTATACCCCAAACCATTTTCAGTAACATAGATTTTCTTATAATTTGGATAATCACGTTTAACACGCATCATTTGATCATAAAGACCTTGTGGATAAATCATCCAATCCCAGTCTGTACGTGGGACATCAACATCAAATTCACGTTTTCCAACACCTTTAATTTGATACTTAGAACCACCTTTTTCACCTTTTCCATTGTGAGTAATTTCTGTTTCACAATCAAATGCACGCATCCAATCACTCATATAGTAATTGATTCCTAAGAAATCATTTAAGTCTTTAGCAGCATCAAGAATTGCTAAATCCTCTTTTGTTATTTCAATTTCCCCGCCATTGGCATCTAGAATTTCCATTACGCCTGCCAAAGTTTCGGAAGAATAGTGACCAAGATAAGTTGCATCTAAAATAAACTTATTATGGATAATATCTTCCAATTCCGCAGCATGGACATCTTCAGGGCTTGACTGATCAAATGGGTATTTAGTAGGCAAGGCATGAACAACACCAATTTCCCCAGTATAACTTGCATCTTTATATAGTTTCACTGCTCGTGCGTGTGCAATCATCATATTGTGATGAGATTGAAATACTTTGCCTAAATCATATGTAATACCTGGAGGAAATTTTCCAACAAGATACTGCCCATCACCAATAGGTCCAATCTCATTGAAGGTTGTCCAATAATTAACTTCAGAAAATTCTTTGAAACAGTAGGCAGCGTATTCAACAAAGTGATCAATCGTATCACGATTTAGAAAGTCCCCATTTGAATGAAGTGCTTCTGGTGTGTCAAAATGATGAAGTGTTACAAATGGTTCAACATGGCGTTTATGACATTCTGCAAAGAGATTATGGTAGAAAGCTACACCTTTTTCATTAATTTGCCCAAAACCTTTTGGGAAGATGCGAGACCAAGCAATTGAAATACGAATCCCATTTACTCCGAACTCTTCAGCCAATTGTAAATCAACTGGGTATTTATGATAGAAGTCACTAGCAGGCTCTGCCGTATACCAATAATTATCCTCTAGATAGTTATCCCAGGCAACAGAACCTTTGCCATCCGTGTGAGTAGCACCCTCAGCTTGATAAGCTGCTGTAGCACCACCAAAAATAAAATCATTAGGTAAAGTTTTCATTAGTTACTCCTTCTATAATAGAGCATAAGCTTGATGTCATCAAGTCCATCTCTAGTAGTCGTTTAAGCCATCATTTGTTGACGTACAAAGGCAAGAGCTCCTTGGCCATCACGTGTTAATTTGATGTATTCAGCACCCTCAGTTTTAGCTAATTTAATACCTAGCTTATCTGTTTCTTTTTTGATATCTTCGAAGTTTGAAGCTACTTGTGGTGCAAGAACTACCAATTGATACTCAGGTAACATTTCACGGTGAGCTCCGTAACTTCCAGCCGCAGCTGAGACGGATTCATTATATTCTTTTGCCGCCTTGTTTAAAGCATTGGCTAAAAGTCCACTGGTTCCACCACCTGCACAAAGAACAAGGACGTTTGTTTGATCAGTAATAGATGGTGAATCTACTCGAGTAGCGCCAGTATTATCTAAGCTTGCATCTGCTTTTTTGGTATTGAAGTTTGCAGCAACTTTTTCCTTAAGGGCATCTGAAGTTGAAAAACCTGTAACTTCTTCGGCAAGAATTTGTTCATCATAAACTTTTAAGAATGGATAATAAATGATAACATCTACAACAATAAGAACTATGGCTAAAATAAAAGCTAGCACTTGGAAATTTGTTCCTAAAAGTAATCCTAGTGGAGCGGGCGTAGTCCATGGTAGATTTGCCGTGAAACTGTTCATTCCTAAAACATCAATAAAGAATTTGAAAATCCACACATTAACAATCGGTGCCATAATAAATGGAATGAAGAAAATTGGATTTAAAACAAGTGGTGCACCAAATAGAATTGGTTCATTAACACCAAAGAATGTTGGAACAACTGATGCACGACCAATGGCTTTATTACGTTTTGATTTCGTCATCCACATAAACATGAATGGAACAACTAATGTAGCACCGGTACCTCCCATTGTTACGATGAACATTTGCGTCCCAGAGGTTAAAATTTTATCTGCATGTTGCCCAGCTTGTAATAAGTTCAGGTTAACTTCAGCATTAGCATAAGTGATTGCTGCAATAGCTGGTTCAACAATTGAAGGACCATGAATCCCTACAAACCAGAAGAAAGCATAGGCACCAAAAATTAATGTAATACCAAGATAACCATCTGCTGCTTGGAATAAAGGTGCTAGTAAAGTTCCAATAGATTGGGCAACATTTACACCCATTACGGATTTGACAAGCAATTGTAGAGCATACAACAATACCACAGATAAGGTGAATGGAATTAAGTCCTTAAATACTTGTGAAATATTAGGTGGAACTTCTTCTGGCATACGAATAGTGATGTTACGTTTGACACAGAATTTATAGACATTTACTGTTACAAACGCTGCTAAAAATGCTGTAAGCAAACCTTTTGTTCCCATAAATGCTGTAATAAATCCACCATCTTTTGAAGGATCAGCAGCCATTAAGAGGAAGCCTACCATTGTAGCCAGCATTGTTGCAATAAAATTGATTTGATTTGTTGACTCTAATTCCCTGTTCATTGAGTCTGTTAGTGCTTTAGCAGTTGTACCTGCTACAAAGAACCCTAAAATCCCCATTGAATAACTGTAGGGAGTCATCAACAATGATTCAACCGCTTTACTCCAATGGAAGCCCCATGCATTTGGTACATAAGCTATCAAGATAAAAATACTTGAAAATAGGATGACCGGCATACCTGCAATAAATCCGTCACGAATAGCACGTAAATATATATTTCGTGAAATTTTTTCAAAAAGCGGTTTTCTTTTTTCTATTTGAGCTATTAATTTATTCATTTTACCCTCTCTTATATAGTTCAATCATGTGTTTCATCATATCTTGTAACAACATGGTAGTCATTAAATGATCTTGGCCATGCATCAATGTCACACTAAAATCAATATCTTCCCCAGAAGACTCCGCTTGAAGCAAGCTAGTTTGTGACTTATGCGCTTCAACAATACAATCATTAGCTACCTTACAAAGTTCTTCTGCACCAGTATAATCTCCTGATTGAGCTGCATTTAAAGCTTCTAATAGTTTCGATCTAGCATCCCCTGCATAGGCAACAATCTCAAAACCTAACATCGTTAACTCTTCTTTTGTCATTTTACTCTCCTTTATCAATTATTCGTTGGATGTGTAACACTAAATAAATTTTTTCACCAGCCTGCAATTCCTGACCAGTTGCTTGACCAATCAAATGATAAATATCACACCCAATGGTATATGCTGTAGGGTATTCTCGCTTTACCTGATCTTCAATATTTAAAATCGAATTATTTTGGCTATCTTTACGATCCAAAGTATTTAAAAAATAGGTCAGGTGAATCATTAGCCGATCATAATAGTTTTCATTAGAATTTTGTCTCGTTATCCCATGAGCACTTAACTCCTGTTCAATCTGCTCTAAGATTTCTCTTGAAAAATCCCTCCTTAAATGCCCACTATTAGCTTCATCTTGTCCTTTAGCATTGATAAAATGCAGAGCAATACGAGCAATTTCATCGTCTGGGAATTGTTTAAGTAACCGTTTTCTTAATTCTGTTAAAGCAATGCTTCCCATTTCATATTCTTTTGGGTATTCTTTAGAAATATCTGGCAATCTACTTTCCTGATAAGACCCATTTTTAATGGCTTTATAGGAACAATAAATATGGTCTGTTAATGTGACATACAAATAGTTTTGAACAGGATAGTGAAATTCTTTCACTAGTAATTCGATAATGTCATAAGTTACGGAAATAAAATCCATCGGAACATCTTTTAACAGTAAGAGAAAATTTTCTTTTGCTTCTTCATTTTTAAGTGCAAAAATTTTTTCAATCTTATTAGCGTAGATGACATCACCTTTTTTCTTGTGAAATGTAATGCCTAGCCCCATAACGACAGCTTGATCACCATTGTTATTTTTTACCAATGCAGCATTATTATTCAATGTCCGAATAAGCCGAAACATATATACCTCCATTTTTAATAGAAAAAGACCACAAATAAATCAGAAGTCTCCTTCCAACTCATTTGCGGTCTTGCCTAAAATCTCGTTTAGTTACAATCCACTCTATTAACTTGACTAAATTATACAACAAAAACAAACTATTGTAAACCCTTTCAAACTTTTTTTACAAAATAGTTATTTCATATGAATAACTTGCGACTTTACGATTTTGTATGTAGGGCTCTAAGAATTGCATGTTTTGTTTTTCTTCAAAATAATCACTCTCCGTTTCTGATGTTGACATGCCACACCATGGTTCAAGAGCAATAAAGGGGCCTTTATTAGCAGTCGACCAAAGAATCAGATTTGGAAAATCAAGGAGATTAAGTGATAATCCTTTTTGGTGATTTTTTGATTTCAAACTTACAGTTTTTGATGCCAATTGATCAAGTACGATGGTATCATCTTTAAATAGGGAATAATCTAGGTTTAGTTTATTATCCCCAGCTAAAAATGGTTGTCTATCTGCACTATCGACGAGACCTGTCTCTGCAATAACTGTTGCACTGGTGCAGTTTTCTCGTTCAGAAAACTCTAGGTAATAATCCTCATAGTGTTCATTATCAACTAATGGACAATTAAAGGCTGGATGAGCACCAATTGTAAAAGGCATATCATATACTGTCTCTAAATTTTTAAGCTGATAAGCTACAGTGATCGTTTTTTCAATTAATGTATATACCGTTGATAATTCAAAATGATAAGGATAATTATGATACATGTCGTCTGTACTAACTAAAGTAAAAGCAACTTGATTATCAGATAGTTTTTCACCAATAAAAGGTAATTTTCGAACTAAACCATGTCTAGGCATTTCACCTTCTTTCAAAGAAGCAGCATTTGCACCATACAGCGTTTTATTGTGACGGAGACTCCCACAAATAGGAAAGAGTACTGGAGCCTGACCATTCCAGTATTTCGCATCCCCTTGCCACAAGTATTCAAGACCATCTTTATCCTTTATCGAACTTAATTCGCCACCTATTTCTTTAAATGACAGCCTCAAGTCATCGTTTTTGAGTTCTAATGCCATCTGTATCCCTTTTATACTTTCTCAGCCCACGAACTTGCTGTTTTTTCAAGGACTTTGTTGAGCTCATTAATGTTTTTGAACCCTTCTGTGCGGAGCCACTGGCGTGCCGCTTCTTCTCCCTGTTCGATGTAGACTGGGACAGACCCTGACCAGGTTGCACGGCCACAAAGAACACCGTTGAATTTTGCTCCCGATTCTGCCGCAAAGACTAAAGTTTTTTGGAATAGCTCTGCTGTTACCCCAGCGCTGAGGTAGATATATGGCAAGTGACTGGCAGCTTCTTGCTCTCTGAAGGCCTCCGCAGCTTCTTCTTTGCTGAAAACAACTTCTCCTTGCGCGAATCCTTCGACATAGGTCATGTTGACCGGCACTTCGACTTTGAGCACGTCCACACCAAAGCGCTCATCAGAGAAGACTTTCATGGCACCATTAACTTTGTGCGCTTTAACTTTGGCAAAGGCAATACTTGAATTGTCTGAAATCTTTTCATCATAAGTCAGAATTTCAAGGAAAAATGGGATATCCTCGGCTTTACATTCTGATCCAATCCGTTCGATGTAAGCTTTTTTTTGTAAGTTGATTGCTTCGTCGCCATCAACATCATAGTAAAGTAAAAATTTAACAGCATCTGCCCCTGCTTCTTTGAGGCGTTTTGCTGACCACTCCACTAAGCAATCTGGTAAGCGGCTAGTCGTTGTCGCATCATATCCTGTTTTTTCATAGGCAAGAAGGAGGCCAGCAGTATCAGCTTTCACTTTTGTGGCTGGTAGCCCATATTCTGGGTCAAGTAGAATAGATGAGGCGTAAGGTGTTAATTCTTCAGATACCATTACTTTTAATGCTTCTATTTGCTCAACACTAGGTTCTTGCGTTTGATGGGCTGCCATCATCCGTTTTAAGGCACCACGTTGATCAAAAGCTAGTGCTGAAATAATCCCATCTTTACTTAATTGCTCCATAAACTTACGTTTGTTTTTTGTTAATGTCATTTGTTACCTCTTCTACTGTGATCTGACTATATAATGTGTCATAGTTGGCCATGTTAATATGGCCTGTCATGGCTTCTTGAGCATTCAACATGCCTAGTACATTTGCTTTTTTGAGTAAACTCAAATCATCGTCATTGACTGATAAGCCCCAGGCAATCCCTGCCACTGTGGAATCTCCAGAACCAACTGGATTGATAACCTCAATTTTAGGGATAGTCACTCTGTAAAACTGGTCATTATGCTTAGCGAAAGCCCCTTTGGAACCTAAGGAAACGATAATCCATTCAATCCCATCAAAAAGACTATCTCTTAAGACATCCTTTAATTGGTCATTACTATTTTCAATTGTCTGACCTAATAAACCTTCTAATTCCTCAAGATTAGGTTTGATTACAGTTGGTTTGTTTTGCCCTGTTAATACTGTCATTAAAGGAGCACCTGAACAATCCAGAACAACTTGTTTCTGGTGACGATTTGCCCAATCAAGGACATGTTGATAATAACTATCTTCTAAACCTTTTGGTAAGCTTCCTGAAATGGTAATAACCTCAGAGCTGTCTCCTACTAACTTCAAATGGTCAAGAAAGCCATTGGCTTCATCAGAGCTAATTGTCGGACCTGCTTCTAAAATTTCTGTTTGTAGACCTTCATGTAAGATAGCAATGCAATTTCTGGTCTCGCCAGCAATCTGATAAAAGTGATTGTTTATCTCAGACTGATCCAATTGCTCTGTTAAATACTGTCCTAACCTGCCACCTATAAAACCAGTAGCTAAAAGGTCTTGACCAGCTTCTTTGAGAACGCGACTGACATTTAAACCTTTACCACCAGCAGTTTTACTTGTTTGTGCCACTCTGTTCACTGTATCCAGACGAAAGCTTTCTAAAGGATAGGAAATATCAATGGAGGGATTGAGTGTTATTGTTAAAATCATAATTACTCCTAGTCGTGATACTCTCCTCGATCCCATTTCTCAAGAAATTCATTAAAGAAATCAGGATCGTCTTGATCAGCATTATGTGATTCAAGATGAGCAATTTTGGCAATAAGCTTTTTGTTTTCTTCTGTTTCTTTATACTCAGCATTAATAAAAGCTTCGATAATATCACACATTAACAGTTCGCCCGTTATTTTCCCACCAAAACCAATAACATTAGCATTTAATTCTTCCTTAGCATATAATGCACTGGTCATATCACGAACGAGTGCTGAGCGAATCCCTGGTACTTTATTAACAGCATTGTTAATCCCAACACCAGTTCCACAAATACAAACACCTAAATCTGCTTGACCACTTGCTACTGCTTCACCAACACGCTTCCCAAAAATAGGATAATGTGTCCTTGTATGGTCATATGTTCCAAAATCTAGAACTTCATAACCTTTTGATTTCAAAAAATCTGATACTGCCATTTTTTCATTTGTGACGATGTGATCACATCCAATTGCAATTTTCATATTATCTCCTTATCCTTAAGCCATTTTATTCAACATATCAACACGAATTTGATGACGGCCACCATCATATTTTCCTGTTACAAACCCTTTAACAATATTTTTTGCTAGTAGGTCACCTACAATTTCTGAACCCATTGTAATCATCCGTGCATTATTATGACCACGTGTCATGTAAGCTGAACGCTCATCAGAAACTTCGGCTGCCACCATACCTTTTACCTTAGTAGCAACTATAAATGGACCTGCTCCATAAGCATCAATCATAATACCAAGATTGTCTTCGCTAGCTTTTACAGCATTGGCAATAGCTATGGTATTGTCAATAAAGTCTTTTTCTAAATCAGTCACATCAGTTACAGTGTAACCTTGTTCAACCAGATATTCTTTGATAATTTCTTTTAAATCATTCCCCTGTGCATCAGCACCTAAAATAATAGTCATATTTAACTCCTTCCAAATACAAAACAAACTTTTGTTTGTTTTTGTTTTTACAAATAAATAATACAACAAAACAAACATATAGTCAACTCAATTATGTTTGTTTTTGTTTGTAAAACAAACTAGCGAGAATTACATACTATTCTCGTTAGTTGTTCTGCTAGACTAAAACTGTTTAAAGCCACTCTTTTTGTAAAGATCCATAGATTACATACTAATGTTGATAGTTATCTGATTAGTCATTTTTATTCTTCAAGGCTCTTCTTATCGGGATACCTAAACTTGATGTCAAAATCAAAGCTAATATCACTAGTAGAGATTGATTTTTTTCACCTGCCTCAGGCAATGAGCGATTAGTAGCTTGCCTATTAACTACTTTTTCTTCATTTGTAATATCATTTTGTCTTGTTTTGTTAGATATCATACTAATAGGTAGCACTGAAGCATTAGGTAACTCTTTTAAATCTTCTGTTCCTACAGTATGTTTCGCAGTAGGAAGGGCAGGTCTTAAAATAGCCATCGGATGACTTTTTTCTACTGGATTTGCTAGAGTTGTCTCTGTTGATTGGTAAACCACACTATAAAGACTGAAATGTTCAACAGCAAAGATTACCTTGTCCTTGTTAGCAGACAGGCTAAAAGGTAAACTTTCTAGCATCGTTCCTGCCGATGAAGGCAAGACATAAAAAACATGCTCAACTGTTCGATTAGGATCAACAGCAATTTCAACGATAGCTTTATCTGTAATTGCAACTTTTTGATCCTTACCATTATAAAGAGTGATATCATAAAGCTTGGCATTTTTTTGAGAGGATAATTCTTTTGGAACCATCGGCAATATCTCTGAGAATTTACCTGAGTAGTCAATTACTTTGATGGTCTTAGTTGCCTCCGCATCTGTGCTACTCAATAATACCCCAACATTACCATTCGAGAAGCGTTTGGACTCAGCCTTTGATTGTGTAATTTCTTTGTTTGATTCTGTTTGTTTTTTTTCTGGGACACGACTCTTAACCGTCACTTTTAGTCCACTAACATTAACAAGTTGTTCCCCAGCTTCTGAAATAATCATTTGTCCCCAATTTTTATCCGACACTTGATAAATTAATGTTCTAGAATCTTTTTGCTGAACAAAAGTTAAGACAGAGTCATTGGCTAGCCGTAAATCTGGTTTTTTGACTGCAAGAATCGGATGATCAAATGTCAATTCTAATTTATTACCATCAAATACTTTTGTTGCCATTACTTTTACTTCTGGAACCTGTGGATCTTTTATCAAGAAGTTCCAATTGAAAGTCTTAAAGCTTAGAGTATAATCGTTTTGACCACCTTCTCTATGCTCATAGAGTACGCCAAAAGTATCCTCGTCAACTTGCTGTACAGAGTTGTAAGCAAAGCTTCCATCTTGAATAAGACGATGATGTAACCATTTCAAGCGACCATCTGATTGAACTTCAGCTAGGCGAGCATACCCTGCGACACGATTCCTTCCAGGACCATTGGCATTAACTAGTAACACGTATTCTTTATCACCATGTTCAACGCGAATAGCTGATAATTGAACATAGGCGTCAGGAACCTCTGAGTATTCTTCAACCGTAGCTTCCCAAGTTTGGCCTCCATCTTTACTTGTAGCAACTTGTAATTTACCTGTCAAATTTCTCATGAAGAGTTTTAAGTCCCCATTTTTTAGCTCAACTGCAACCGATTCTGTATTCTGAGCTTTCTCATCATTCATATTTTTAGAATGAATAACTCTGCCATGGCTTAACTGACGATTATCATTAACAGCTTCCCCTAATTGCCATGTTTTGCCATGATCATCAGAATAAATGACTCGTGATGATTGAGAGCCTGTTAGATGGGATATCCAGTTCGTTGTATAGGCTGGCACAATAATACGCCCCGCATGTTTTCCATAGGTCAGAGTAATCCCAGTTCCAGGCCCTACTCCTAAGAATTTTAAATCAGGATTACGAAGACTAGCTGTGATGTCTTGTGGTGAAGACCATGTTTTTCCATCATTATCACTATAAGACATCCAGATATAATTAGATTTAGCAATACGGAAAGGAGAAGTCTTATGAGTAGTGAAATAGATATTCCCTATTTTTTGTTGATCCTCATAAATATCGCCTAAGTCAGCATGATCCTTTGTATCTGTTTTTATAATCACATGATAATTTGTTGGCTTACCATCAGGACCATAGACACGCCCTTCTTCACGAACAGTATAAACGTCATTTGTTTTTTGATCGGACTGATCAACCTTATACAGTCTTAAATATGATTTATCACCTACTTTGACATATTCCTCTTCGCGTTGTGACTCTTTTTCAGGCATTCCAAAGATACCTCTACCTTCTGGGAACATATCAAAGAGTGAGAAAATACGCTTTGTAGATGAGTCTTGAACGAGCACCATATCAATGTTTACTGGAGATCCTGCGTATTCTTTGGTGTGATAATCAACTTGTGGATTGTCTCTAAGATTGACTAAAGTTTGGCGTTTTTCCCAATCAAGCCCTTTATTAAGGCTTCGACGGATAACCATTCCAATGTTTCCCCAGTCTTTGATGTGCTCAAAACGCTCATCTGCACCAGCAATAAGGGTTCCTTTATCAGTTCTTAGTAAAGCTGGAATACGATAACCATAGACTTTATCTTGATTCTTTGCTTCTGTAAGCCCACTTTCAAAGAGATCGTTCTTTGGTGATAAGATGGCCCCTTCTGGTAGTTTTTTCTCAACATTTTCTCGTAAGAATAAGATAGATCGTTCCTTTACCTCATCTGCGTTGAAAGGTTTATTGTAGACTGTCAAATTTCGAACTTCAAAGTGAGAATCTTTCCAATAATCTTCATTACCTCGTTTTGTTATTCCGAGTTGTACCATTTTGGGACTCGCAAGATCCTTAATAAATAAGATCGGCTTATCGCTGGTGTAGGATAATTGTCCATTGACATATAACTGTGCTAACCCATCTTGAGCTGTCACAAAAGCAAGCGAGTTCCATTGATTCGCTTTTATAAGGTCTTTAGCTACTGCAACGGCATTCTTTTTATCATTCTTATCTGAAGCTTCGACGCCGAATTTACCTTCTTTTGTAAGATAGAGATAGAAGCGTTCTTTAACATTATCAGTTGTTGATACAGAAAAGAGGTTCATGAAGCTATCAAGCTGTTCAGGAGTTTTAATTTCAGCATAAATTGTTGCTCCTTTATCAAGTTTTTTCAGCTCATCAAGATGCTTTGTTAGGTCAACAGCCTTACCTTTTTCAACGTTAACGTGTTCTACTTTCAACACTTCATAAGCTTTAAAATCAGTTTGTCTAATACTTGAGGCGTTACTGTCACCATCTGTACCGATTCCTTTAGGCTCATTGAAATAGTAAGATTCCCCAAAAGCTTTAATATGATTTAAGATTTTTTCCATATCTGTTGGAACGTCTTGATCAGCCCATATAGCAGTCATACTACCTACAGTTTCAACTTTTGATTGTGCTCCCGCAACAGAATCAAAACCAATTGTTTTCATGTGTTCTAATGCTTTAGGTCCCGAATAGCCTCTACTGTCATTAGCAGAATCTCTCCCTAAAACATAATACCACCCATCATTAACGTTAAGAATCTTATGTCCTTGCTTAGCAAGAACTTCTGGTTTAGCAACTTTAAAGTTACCCCATCCTGCTGTCCAATAAGCTACAACTAGGTCTTTATCAAATTGATCGCCAGAAACATTGCCGTTATAATAAATGCCATCATTAAAGGCAATCGGTACCATACCTTTATCTTTAACCATTTTTACTAAACTATTAGTATAGCTAATAAATTTTGGATAGAGTCCTGTGGCAACCAATTTATTCCAACCGGGTTCACCATAGATATCATTGGCATACTCGTCTAAACCAATATTGAACCTTTCTACCTTACCACCAAAGAAGTCAATGTATTTTTGCAATAAAGCTTTTGTGAAATTCACAGCTTCACCATTGTTTAGGTCAACAGTTGTTTTCGATACCTTACCATTGTCCTTGTATCTAGGTGACTCAATACCTAGTGTTTCCATGGCGTCTAAAATAGCGTCCATATGACCTGGACTATTGATTGCCGGAATAATACGGATTCCACGTTCCTTAGCATAATTTAGTAACTCTGTCATATCAGCTTGAGTCAGAGCATTTCCAGCTGTTTGTTTCCGATAAGTGTCATTTCCTTTATAAATAGCAGCCTTGACAGCATCGCTACTATAAACTTTATCTCCCACCCTTACAGTCATATCATCCAATAAGAAACGCATGCCATCATTTCCAACTAATAAGTGAACATCAGAGTAGCCGCTGTTGTAAGCCTGGTTAATAACTTGTTTCAATTGCTCTGGAGTGAAATATTGACGACCCGCATCTAGTGACAAAACTTTCATTTTCTTGTTAATGTGGTCACGTAGCTCTGCCTGGTGACGTTCAGCTTTTTCTCGTTCTAGCTTCATTTGGGTTTCCAGATCTGCTGTCATTACACTTTGCTCTTTAAGACGAATTTCTGCAGCAGACATAAATTTATTATTTAAATCTGGTGATTCCCCAGCGGTACTAAGAGCTTCAAATTTAACGTAGCGGGCTTCCACTGGATCAAAGCTAACTTCCTGCCATTTAGCAACTTTATCAAAATGACCAGTGTGAACTAACTTCCACTCCTCTGAAGTATCTTTTTTAGTGAAAATCTTGTATTCTAGTACATTACCATTAACATAAGCATCTTGTCGACTCAGATAAGATAGTCCTGATATTTCTCTTACTTTCTGGACATCAACTTCAAGCCAAAGATTTTCCATAGCTTTACTTGGTTGCCATTTTGAATGCCAAATACTGTGTGCATCTTTATCGATAAGATTTTCCACATTTTGATTTGTACCTTCTTTGGTTTCTGTTGAACCTGCTTTAATAGTTAATTCTTCGGTAGGGATATCTGTTTTTGTTTTTATCACTTCCTTCACACGAAGTTCAGCAACAGACATATACTGATTACCTCCCTTACCCTGATCATCGTAAGTTTTTAATGGGATGATGCGCAAATATTGTGCTTGTACAGGAGTAAAAGGAATATCTTGCCATCCTGGAGACTTCTCAAAGCTATCCTTAGGCAAAGCAATGTCTTTCCAACTCTTACCGTCAAGACTTGATTGAAGTTTGAATCGCTCAATAGCACCATTTGAACCGTTCGTTTGACGAGCAGCATAACCTAAACCACTAAGTGTTCTTATACGACCGGTATCTACTTGTAACCATAAATCCTCAAACTTAGGCTTTTGACTCCATGATGAATGCCATATTGTGTGTAAATCTCCATCAACAGCATTATCAGTTTGACTTTCAACTCCTTGCTGAGTTGAACTTGCTGTTACTTTTAGCTCTGAATTTGGAATGTAATCACCGCTTGCTGTTGTACTTGTACTATTTGTAAAGGTAACCGTATACCTATCTGTTTTCATATGGTCTTCAGACTCTGTGAAAATTTTGACTTGATTATCTTTAACCGGAAGTACTGTAACTGCGACGTTTTCGTCTTTATTATGAGCAACTATTTTAATATCACTAGCCTTTTTACCATTAAGGGCTACCTTAATTTCTTTATTTACAGGGATACGGTGGACTCTACCATCAATAGATATCTCTTTTAACGAGGCATTACGATTAACACTGAAACTAGTACGCTCAGTCCATAATTCTACCTCTGTCAAACCAACAGATGCTTTGGCTGTACTTCCCTCAACAGGTTTAGTATCACTATGTAAGTTAATCTTAAAGATAACTGCTGGGACAGCACTGTCAAGGTCATAGACAATCTCTGTGAGATCCCCTTTTTCGATAGCCTTCTGAGCTTTAGCAACAACTGTTTGTAAGTTTGAACTACCGCCAGTACTCCATGAAAAGTTCACTTTATCTGGCAATTTCAAAGAATGCTTATCTAGAGCATAAGTTATTCTAATTTGCTTAATATTTTGAGCAGTATCATATGTAAATGTCAAGTTTGCTTCGGCTTTGCCTGACTGAGCTGCTTTATAATTTGACCATCTTGTTTGGTCCGTATTAATCTCTTTTTTGCCATCTTTGATAGCTTCTAGTTTGTCAGATTGTAATTCTGCTGATATATCTTGTGTTAATTTTGCTGAGGAGCTAACATTTTGATCTAGTAAACTACTTTTAGCAGCTATACGAACACTAGCTCTAACAGGATAAATTTCCCCAAGAACATCTGCCTTACCTTCAATGCTAATAATACCTGCTTTTGTTGTTAAAAGATCGTTTGGTATTTGCCATTTTACTGGGAACTGTGCTGACATTAAGCTACCGTCTGGTAAGTAAGCTTGAACACGTTGTGGTAAATCTAACTGAGCGCCTTCTTCAATTGCTTTGCTGACTGTTCTAATAGCAGCAATTTGATCGATCACTGCTACATGGTAAGTAATTCCCGAAGGTAATCCCTCAACTTTGCCAACAATCTCAAAACTCTTTCCTTTATCAAGTTTAGATTGCAATTCTTTTTGATCAATAGTTACTGGTTTAGACACTTCTTTACCATTTTCATAGCGTAAACGAACTGCTGATGGTAATAGTAATTGACCACCTTTTTTCATATAAACTACTTGTGCAGTCTCATAACTATCTACCTTGTGAGCATTTGCTGCCTTAGTAGCAGTAACGGCAAAGCTTTGACGAGCGTCCTTAAGAGATGGACTAGTTGCAGTTACGGTAACCGTTCCTGATTGTCCCATCATTTTAAGAATAGCCACTAATTTACCACCAAATGCCTTACGATTATTATCTTGATAAGATTGATGATCCACCGCATTACCGTTGTCTAGTCCCACTAAAATAGCTGGACCGTCTACTTTAAGGGTAATTGGTACTTTTGAATCTGATACCAGGCGCCCTTGTTGATCAAGGACATCAACCTCAACATAAACAAGAGAATGGTCCGTTACTTCTTTAGGTATTTTTGGAAGAGTCATTTTTAAATGATTAGCGTCTGCATAGCTTGTCACTTCATTGCGGCCATATGTCTGCTTAATCACATGACCAGATGCATCATAAGCCACAGCTTTTAAGTGACCTGGTTTGTAATCTACTTTCCAGGTCATATAAAGATTTTTATGACTTGCTTTTGTTATATCCTCAACATTATAAAGGCGGTAGCTATGTCCTGTTTTATCCAGAGTAATATCTTTTGACATCTGCTTGCCCAAGGATGTCTCATGACCAGTTTCATCAACATGGAATAATTCTACAGAAGCTGCATTAGAATACGCAACAACTTCTACTTTTCCCTGAGTATCCTTTTTAATTGCAGATTCTTTCCATGTAGGCAATAAATGTAATGTCGTGTCATCTTTCTTCCATTGACTTCTATAAAAATAGTAAGAATCTTTTGGTAGTCCTGCTGTATCAACAATCCCAAAATATGAACTCTTTGGAGCATTTTCTAGGGAACTAATTCCATTAACTAAGCCACTGTCTGTACCATTCCACGGCGTAGGTTCACCAAGGTAATCAAAACCAGTCCAAACAAACTCTCCTGCTACGAAGTTTCGTGTAATGACATCATACCACGCTTCACTAGCGAGGTGCCCCCAACCAACTCTACTTTGATCATATGAGGTTAATTGGTGTTCTGCATTAGCAACATGCCCATTACCATTCCCTGTAACATCATAAACACTACGACTATTGACAGAAGAAGCAGTTTCAGAACCATAAATCATCCACTCAGGATGGTCCTTATGGCCTTTATCGTATTGACTGCCATTGGCATAATTATATCCGACTATTCCTTTATTCTGACTTAGAACATTAGCCATGCTAATGGAGGTGTCGTTTAAATTTTTAAGCTTATTATCTCCCAAGGTTGTTGGACGACTATTATCCACTTCTTTAATCCATTTTACAAGTTTTTCAATAACTTTAGGATATCCAGATGTATCTCCACTAAAGCCTTCCATGACTTCATTTCCTGTTGACCACATGATGACAGAAGGGTCATTTTGGGCAGCACGAACCATTTGTTTGACGTGATATTCTGCCCACGTTTGATCTTTATGAGCATTTGTCAATCCTAAAAGGGTGTCGCCAATTTTTTCATTAAAGAAGCGTGAGTAATCATTAACATTGCCATTTTTAGCATATTCCCATGTATCGAATGCTTCATCAATGAGTAAAACCCCCTTACGATTGGCAATATCTCTCATCACACGAGATGATGGGTTATGAGTTACACGAACGGCGTTGACCCCCATCTCCTTCAAAATACTAATTTGTCGTTCAATAGCATCGTAATACGCTCTTGATCCAAGTGCACCTTGATCATGGTGCAAACAAACACCTTGTAATTTTAAGGCCTTGTTATTGAGTCTAAACCCTATCTCTGGATCAAATGTGAAGAAACGAAAACCTACTTCTTGTTGACTACTTTGAAGAACAGTTGTCCCTTTAAGCACTTCTGTCTTTAAAACATAAAGATTTGGATTAGCCGTCGACCATAATTTTGGTGTGTCTACAGATAAAGTCATATCAATAGTTGCGTGATTTTGTGATTTAATTTGTTTAACAGCAGAACTTGTTTCTTTGACAAGGCTGAGTTCACCATTTGCAAGTTTTTCAAACAATGTTGCTTTGACATGAATATCTGATGTTTTCTCAGAGTCATTTATCACGCGTGCTGATATTTTAACATCTGTGCTAAATTGACTATCTTTATAGTCCTTTTCAAGAGTTGGTGTTGTAAAAGTCACGCCATGGTCTGCTAAATGAACGGCAGGTACAAAGGATAGATGTACTGAACGATAAATGCCACTACCTGAATACCAACGTGAACTTGGTGTTTTATTCAAAACCTTAATCGCTAAAAGATTCTCTGAGTCTTTTTTTAAATAGTTTGTCAAATCAAAACTAAAAGCAGTGTAGCCATTAGGATGAACGCCCAAACTCTGTCCATTCACAAAGACTTCTGTCTCCATATAAGAACCATCAAATTCTAGGAAAACTCGCCCTTGTGCTGCCTCTTTACCTAGAGTAAACTGTTTACGATACCATCCGATACCTCCTAGTTTATAAGCACTTTCAGCTTCACCATTTTTAGTATAATCCAAATCACTACTAAAATCATGAGGGAGATCTAAGTTAACCCAGCTGGTATCATCAAAATTAGTATCACTGGCTCCCGCTACTTCTCCCCTCGTAAACTTCCAGTTATTATCAAAATTGACACGTTCATTGGTCTTTTCATAATGATTGACCTTATGCCATGTTTTTTCAGAAGAAGTCGTGTCATTGGTGATAAGAGCTTTATCAACTAAATCCTCTGCTTTTGCTGTTTCACTCTTTTCTTTTGTCGTTGCAGTATTCTCATTATCTATCGCTACATCAACAACTGAATCTTTAGCCGTCATAACATTATTTTTTGGTGATTTATCTGGTTCAGTAGATAAGCTTGTTGAAGTCGCCACATCATTTAGAGGCGTTACAAAAACCGATTCCTCTTTAGATACAGCACTATTAGTGTCATTATTAGTGGACTGAGTTCTATTGACTTCTTCTGAGGAAGTAACTATTTCTACTTTAGGATTTAATTCCTCTGCAAGAGCAGTTGTCTGAAATAGAAGACCCCCTGATAAAAAAATACCGACAATAACAGAGCCAACTCCAAGTCTAGTTTTACGAATTGAGAAATGGTATAACCGTTCTAAATTATTTTTTTCCTTTTTCATCATCACTTTTCTCCAAAATTCAACGCCTAAAATGTAATCGGTTACATTTTTCCGTAAGAAAAAACCACCTGTAAGTAGTATTCTAGGAGATTTGATGACTTCAACTCATCTCACAATACTGTATACTATTAACTTCTAAAATAAATAGTGATTACTGAGAACAAGTGACAAATGGTTCTATACGCAATAAATTAACATCTATTCGTAGACTACCATTATGCTAATCTCTAATAATTTCTCTACCGTCGAAATTTAATATGACTTTCACAAGTGGTTTTATTTAAACACATATAATAGATTTAGACTGAACCATGTAGTACTGATATACTGATAAATACCATACTAAATATATTTCTTTTCTCATAAATAATTGAATGTCTAATAATCTATTCTATGTAAGATCAAGATTTTTCCATTTTTACTCTAAGAAATAAAACTTAGAAAACCTTATTTTAATTTAGCTGAATAAATATTATTCCGTTTTTTCATTTGCTTAGCATACCAGAAGAAGAGGCCAAGATAAATACCCAAGAAGATAAGCAAACTAAAGATTGCTGCCAGTTGACCTGTTGTGGCTTGGCCAATCATATAACCAAAAATCTTTTCCATAGGACCTTCTAAAGTAGAATGTGTAATCAAGGCATTGGCAGAAGCACCTGCTGGGAAAGCCCCAACTTTTTTAGCAAGTTCTGTAGCAAATGGTGCAATCATTGTTCCTGATAGTAAGAAAAGCGGCAACAAGAGTGATCCAAAGATAATCATTCTTAGTAAACGACCTCTTGTTACGATTAATAATGCTGGTGTCATCCCCATTGCAATAATTCCAGCAAGTGGTAAAATTCCGTTCCCAACTTTTGATAGCAATATGGCTTCAATTAACATAATCGGAGCAAGAATATTAGCACAAGCCCAAATTTCTGCTCTACCAGCAATGAATGGCCAGTCTAAACCGATATTAAAACGTCTACCATTCATTTTAGAATTAGCAAAGTTAGTAATCCCTTGTGACAAAGGTTCTACTGCTGCAATAAACCAAGACCCGATTAATGAAAAGAGCTCCAAGCAGGCACCTGCTGTAAAACCTAGTTCAAACCAGTGTTTAACGGAAGCAACTTTCAAATGGGGATCCCCCATAATGCCGATGACAAAACCTAATACCATCCCAATAAAGAATTTTGATCCCCAAAAACCGATTTTCTTATTTAATTTTGCAGCATCAAAATCATATTTATCTAGACCTGGGAAGACCTTATCAAAAATTTTATCTAGTACCATAATGATTGGATTCATCATGTAATTCATATGAGTTGAAGTCATTGGTGAATTAGGACCTGTACCTAATAAGTCATCAAATGTTGGTTTCATTAAATCAGAATTGATAATTTTTAAAACACCAACGATAACAACAGCAATTGTTGCAATAATTATAGATAAAACAATCGGAATATGATTCCTTCCAGCATACCACATGATTAATAAGCCTGTAATAGATAAATGCCAAATATCGAAGATATCAACATCAAGGGTATCTGTTTTATTCATGATAATCATGATAATATTTACAGCTAGCATAATAACCAAGAAGTAAAGCGTATAGGGTGAACCCCAAGTAATTGTAGCAAGAGGCGCCCAGCCAACATCAATGATGTTTAAACTAATACCAGTGTTTTTAACAAATGCTTGAAGCGATTCTGAAAAGGCCCCTGTTAAAATGCCAATAATTGCACCAATTCCAGTTAATGCGATAGCTAATTTAATACCACCTTCTAAAGCCTTTGTGAATTTCACTTTAAAAGCCATTGCTAGACCAGTCATAACTATCAACATGACTGGACCTGAACCCAATTTGATAATTGGTTTGAAGAAAATATTAATAAAATCTAAGAATGCTTGCATTATTTTTCCCCTTTATTTAAGATCACTAGCTTTAATCACGCGTTCAAGTTCAGCAAAAACGGGCTCGCTCATAACTGGAATACGATATAAAATTGGCCCTGCTTCAACTGTTGGAATCGGCATATTAAATCCAAGAGTTGTTTTGGCAATTGGGGCAAAGATATCGTACTTAGAGACCATTTCTTCTGTAATATCTTTTACCATTACAGCATCACATGTTACGTTATAACCGCGTTCTGATAGTTGTGTTTCGATGGCATCTTTGATTTGGTGACTTGAATTAACACCTGCACCACATGCTGCTAAAATTTTAATCATATTCTAAAACTCCTTTTGCTTCTAAAAATTCACTTATTTTTTCGACGTTGTTACCGAGCTCAGTTAACTGCTCTAAATTACCCTTTGTGACAAAGAATGTAATCAGGTTAGATAGAATTGTTGTCTGACCATCATTTTTATTATTGACAATAAAAAAGAAATGTTGGACAAAACAATCTTCTTCAGGGTTTATCATATGTTTGACAGTTATCGGCATATTATTTTGCACATAAACCACTTGATTTGACAGACAATATTTAGTTTCAGTATGCGGTATCGCTGCAAACAAAATGGGACTCCCATCTTTATAATCAATTTTTAAACCTGTTGGGAATTCCTTTTCTCTAACTTTGATAGCTTCCTGATAATCAGGTTTCACCAATTTCAAAGCAAGCAGTTGTTGTGACACGACATCAAATAATTCCTCAAGACTACTAGCCTCAGTAAAAAGTACGTTTGCTTTCATCATATCCCTCCTTTCATATGATCTAACAAAACATCCATTTTTGTTTATTTTTGCGAAGTAATCGCTTACAAAAACATTATAATCTAAAAACAATCATAAATCAACACTTTTTAAAAAATAATGTTTTTTTTTGTTTGTTTGTGGTTTTTATTGATTTATTTATAGCTTTATGCTATGATAAACAAAGAATATTAAGAAAGGAGGGCTAGAGATGTTAAAAAGAGAAAGATTGCTAAAAATTGTTGAAAAAGTTAATAGTAAAGGAATTATCACTGTAAGTGAAATTATTGATGACTTACATATTTCAGACATGACAGCTAGACGTGATTTAGATGAGTTGGAAAAGGCTGGAAAACTCATCCGAATTCATGGTGGTGCACAAAGTATTGCTAGTCCCTCAAAAACAGAAAAATCAAATACTGAGAAACTAACTGTACAAACTAAAGAGAAAAAAGAAGTTGCCGCCTATGCTAGTCGCTTTGTTAACGACGGCGAAACTATTTTCATTGGCCCAGGAACAACATTAGAATTCTTCGCAGAAGAACTATTAGCACGTCATATTCGTATCATTACAAATAGTCTACCTGTTTTTAAAATCTTAGAAAAAAGTAAAACTGTTGATTTAATTCTCATTGGGGGAGAGTATCGTGAAATAACTGGTGCATTTGTTGGTCGCATTGCTAGTCAAGCAATTGACTCCTTAAAGTTTTCAAAAACTTTTATTAGTTGTAATGGTATTTTTGAAAATGACATTGCTACCTATAACGAATCTGAAGGTGATATCCAAAAATTAGCCTTGACTAATGCTATGGAAAAATTTTTACTGGTCGATAGTCAAAAATTTAACAATTATGATTTTTCAATCTTCTATCACCTTGATCAAATTAGTAAGATTATCACTGATTCCACAATCACAGCTCAAGTTAAAAATGATTACAGTCAGCTAACTGAACTCATCGTGGCCGATAAAATGAATTAAGAACAAAAAACGAACATCGTAGATTTCTACTCTGTTCGTTTTTTAGTTAAGCTTAGTGAGGATCACAACTTTCTAAGTGTGCTTCCTTGTTAGTCAGTTGATTTACTCTAGCTTATAAGATGTTCCTTTTAAAGCTTGTTTTAAAGAGAAATATAGAGGTTTGCCTGTTACTTGGGCAGTGCTATTCTCCAAATCAACAAGGACGGCTTTAACACCTCCTACAGCTGATAATTTTTTTGTGACTGTATCGGCGCACCCCTGACACTTCATTCCTGTAATACGATAAGTTTTTTCCATGATAACTCCTTTATTTAATAATTTTGAGACGTAACGCATTTAAAACAACAGAAACTGAACTAAAGCTCATTGCTAATCCTGCTAACATTGGGTTCAGCAAGGGGCCGCCAAAGAGATGTAAGACACCCATCGCAACCGGAATCATTAAGATATTATAGAAAAAGGCCCAAAATAGATTTTCTTTAACAATTTTCAAGGTCAACTGGCTAAGCCTATTGGCTTTTATTAAATCCATCAGTTGTGGTTTCATTAGGATAATATCTGCCGACTCTATAGCAATATCAGTTCCTGAACCCATTGAAATCCCTATATTAGCTAAGGCTAAAGCTGGCGCATCATTAATTCCATCACCAACCATCGCAACTTTTTTTCCAATTGCTTGCAAACTAGCTATCACTCCAGCTTTTTTGTCTGGCAAAACTTGACTATAAACTGTTTCGATACCAACTTCATCGGCAATTGCTTGTGCCGTTTTATCCTGATCACCTGTTAACAAAATGGTTTCGATACCAAGTTTCTTCAGTTTAGCAATTGTCTCTTTGCTATCCTCTTTTAATGGATCTGCCACTAAAAATAGTGCCTGTAATTCAGCATTTTTAACAAAATACAGAACCGTTTCATAGCCTTCCAAATGGTCAACTTGTCTGTCAACCTCTTGACTAATTAGAACCCCACTTTGACCTAATAAGTCTCGATTACCAACTAACAGTTGCTGACCAGCAACATCCCCTTCAACACCTAAACCAGTTAAACTGTTGAAGTTCGTTAATGGTAATAAGTCTAACTCTTTTTCTTTAGCTTTTTTGACAATAGCTTGCGCTAAGGGATGTTCAGAATTCTGTTCTAAAGAGGCTAAGTCTTGCAGCAATTGCTCATCACTAGAGTGACTAAAATTAATGATTTGAGTTAATTTGGGTTTGCCCTGTGTAATCGTTCCAGTCTTATCAAAAACCATGGTATCCATTTTTTGTAATTCTTCTAAGTATTCACCACTTTTAAATAGAATTCCATTTTCGGCAGCTCGTCCAGATCCAACCATAATAGCTGTTGGGGTTGCTAAACCAAGAGCACAAGGACATGCAATAATCATTACTGATATAGCAGCAGTTAGGGCAAAGCTTACACTCTCTTTCATTATCACTAGCCAAAAAAGTCCAGTCAACAGAGATAATACAATGACAATCGGAACAAAGACCCCTGAAACCTTATCAGCAATTTTAGCAATCGGTGCTTTCTTTTCTTGAGCTCCCTCTACTAAGGCAATAATCTGAGCAAGGAAAGTCTCCTCACCAACATGACTGGTTTTAATCGTAATACTACCTTGGCCATTTATGGTCCCGGTATAGACCTGGCTACCTGGGCCTTTCTCTAAGGGCACACTTTCACCCGTCAGCATTGACTCATCAATGTAAGACTTTCCATCAATAACTTGCCCATCAACCGCTACTTTTTCACCAGGCTTAACCAGTACAATATCACCACTTTTAACAGCTTCAATTGGCAATACAAGCTGTTTGCCATCTTTTATTACTGTTACCTGCTTAACTTTAAGAGCCATTAATTTTTCGATAGCCTTAGAGGTTGCTTGTTTGGATCTATTTTCAAAATAATTACCCAAGGTAATCAAAGTTAAGATAACCACTACTGATTCAAAATAAAGAGCATGGACAGTATGATTCTGACCGACTAAAATTTGTCCTAACGAATACAAACTGTAAAGCAAAGCAAAACTCGTCGCAAGGGCGACTAAACTATCCATATTGGGACTTTTCTTTGCTAAAGCGCGGAAGCCATTACTATAAAAATGCCAAGAAACGACCAGAACCGGAAGCGTTAAAATGAACTGAGCCAAGGCAAAAATGAGTGGGGAATGCATTGGTGAAATGATGTCCGGTAACCAAAGTCCTATCATTGATCCCATTGACAAATAAAGAATGGGAAGGGTAAATAAAGCTGACGTTAGAAAAGCACGCCATTGATCTTTTAAAGTGATTCTTTGCCAATCTTTTTGAGACTGTTGAACATTCATGGGATCATACAGACTTGCTTGATAACCTGCCGCTGAAACGGCAGTCTCAATGACTTGTGACTCTAGCTCTCCTGCGTGTGTTATCGTCAGCTTTTCTGTTGTTAAATTAACAACAGCAGTCTCAACTTCTGGTACTTTTTGAACTGCTTTTTCAACAGCAATAGCACAAGAGGCACAGGTCATACCACCGATTAAATAAACTTTTTTTGTCACTCTAAAACCTTCCTTTCTTTTTTACAATGGCATTGGCCAGGCAAACAGTTACAAGGAACTGAAGCCACCATATGCTGTTTTTTCTGAACAAGGAGTCGCTCAAAGGCTTCTAAGTCTGTTTTTGTCATGGGCAAATCCTCAAGAACTGTCAGAATCAATTGACTATGCTGGCGCTGACAAATGTTACTAAAACTCTCTTTCACCCTATTCTCTTGATAGAGTTTCTGATCTACCAATGCCGAATAAAGATAAGCTCTACCTAGACGTCTTGCTTCAACGAGATTTTTTTCTACCAAACGACCTAAAAGTGTTTTTACTGTTGAGGCTGACCATTCAAACTTTTCTTGCAAGATTACAACCATTTCACTACTTTTAGTTTCACCACCTGCCCATAAAATACGCATAACTTCCCATTCTGCACCTGATATTTCAGTCATTAAGACCTCCCTTGTTTTAATAAATCTACATTTGTAAATATATCATATCATATTAATCTATATTCGTGAACAAATCATATCACATTAGTTTATATTTATAGCTATCATTTTTATCTCATTTATTATATTGTTATTGACAATTATTTCATATATGATATGATAAAATGAGTAAAAAATGATAATTAAAAGGAGATACCAGTGAAAAACAAAATGAAACTTTTTCTTGTCTTGCTTGGCCTGATCTTTTCCATAGGGAGCCAAAGTCCCGTGACAGCCAATAGCAGATCTTGGAAAAGTTGGTTTATTGAAAAATATTTTTGGCTTAAAGGGGACAAAAGTTACTATTCAGAACAAGATGCCTACCAATTCGATCAATACGTTAAATCAGCTGGAGAAGCCGCTAATCAAGGCTTTAACCTTAAGCAAGAACAAGTAAATGGCACTTTAGTGACCAAAATCCATGATAATATGCAAGTCCATAGTTGGAATGAAAATCCAAACAATAAAACCAATCAAAAGGTAATTTTTTATTTGCATGGTGGTTCTTATCTCAACAACCCTACAACATACCATATTGATATGCTTAAGACCCTATCAACCAGCTTAGATGCTAAAATAGTACTACCAATCTATCCTAAGGCTCCAACTTATACCTATGACGTTGCCATGCCTAAATTGATTGAGCTCTATCGAGAAACCCTCAATAGCACAGCTGCTAAAAACATTACCATCATGGGGGATTCCGCAGGTGGAGGCTTAGCACTTGGCTTAGCACTTGCTTTAAAAGACAACAATCTTCAACAACCAAAAGATATCGTTCTCTTATCACCATGGTTGGATGTTACCATGTCAAATCCAGACATCCAAAAATTTGAAAGTAATGACCCTATTCTTTCGGCTTGGGGACTTCGCAAAGTTGGCGAAATTTGGTCACGACGCGGAGAAGAAAACAGTAAACATCCTTATGTAAGCCCAATTTATGGTGATGTCACCAATTTAGCTCCGATTACCATGTTTGTTGGTACTCATGAGATCTTCTACCCAGATATTAAAAAATTCGAAAAGAGTTTAACTGAAAAAAATCATCCCCATCAATTATTTGAAGCAGAAAAAATGAATCACGTCTACCCAATCTACCCAATTGAAGAAGCCAAAACCGCTCAATATCAAATCATTGATACCATTCGAAAAGCCTATTAATACAAAAACCTTAAAGTCAACGAAATGACTTTAAGGTTTTTGTATTAGTCTTTATGATCAAGCTCACGTAGTAACTGGTCAATTTTGTTACCATAGGCAATGGAATTATCTTTTTCAAAAATTAAATCCGGAATTTTATACATGGTTAGATTTCTACCAAGCTCACGTTTAATTGTTCCAGTTGCTTTTTCTAAGCCTATTTGGGCCTTTTGATTATCTGAAGCTAAGTCACTCATCAAAGTGTAGTAAACTTTAGCAGCAGATAAGTCACCAAGCATTTGAACTTCTGTAATGGTAACACCTTGAACCCGTGGGTCACGAACTTTCTTTTGTAAAATATCGTTAACTTCACGTTTAATTTCCATTCCAACACGATCAATACGATGATTTGCCATATGAAATTCCTTTCTAATACTTATTAATAAGAAGTAACCTCAGTTATCTTTGTCAGTATCACTTACGAATCACTTCTTCCATTACGTAAGCTTCTAAATTGTCATCCACTCTAAGATCATTGAAGTTTTCAATCATCAATCCACCTTCTTGAGCATTCCCAACTTCTTTTACATCATCTTTATAATGTTTAAGACTTTCAAGCTTCCCATCAAAAATAACGACACTATCACGGATTACACGTACACTTGAGTCGCGAGTGATTTTTCCTCTTGTAACCATGAAACCACCAATTGTACCAACTTTAGATACCTTAAATGTTTCACGAACAATAGCTTCACCAATGATTTTCTCTTTGTAAACTGGATCCAGTTTACCTTTCATTGCTTCTTCTACCTCTTCAATCACTTTGTAAATAATGCTATGAAGACGAATTTCAACTTCGTCAGCGTCAGCTTGTTGACGAGCTTGTGGCGTAGGACGAACATTAAATCCAATAATAACAGCATTTGAAGCTTCTGCCAATGTCACATCCGACTCATTAATTGCCCCTACAGCTGAGTGAACAACATTAACACGAACCCCTTCAACTTCAATTTTCATTAGAGAAGCAGCTAAAGCTTCTACAGAACCTTGTACATCTGCTTTAATAATTACATTGACTGTTTTAATTTCACCCGCTTTAAGGGTATCAAACAAGTTATCAAGGCTTACGCGTTGTGTGTTTTGACGTTGTTTAAGAAGTGCACGTTTTGCACGTTCTTCACCAGCAGCACGTGCTGCTTTTTCGTCTTCATAGACTGCGAAATGATCACCTGCCATTGGCGTTTCATTCAAACCAGTGATTGAAACTGGTGTTGATGGCAAGGCGAATTTCACACGACGACCTAAGTCATTTGTCATAGCACGGACACGACCAAAAGTATTACCAATAACAATTGGATCTTGTACATGAAGTGTACCTTGTTGAACAAGTAAAGTTGCGACTGCACCTTTTCCTTTATCAAGACGAGCTTCAATCACTGTACCAATAGCACGAACAGTTGGATCAGCTTTAAGCTCTTCAACCTCAGCAACTAACAAGACTGTTTCTAAGAGTTCGTCAATATTTTTGTTGAACTTGGCTGAAATTTCAACAAACTCACAGTCTCCACCCCAAGCAGTTGAAATAATACCATGCTCAGCTAACTCTGAGATAACACGTTCTGGGTTTGCACCTGGTTTATCAATCTTATTGATTGCAACGATAATTGGAACTTCAGCAGCTTTTGAGTGATTAATAGCTTCAATTGTTTGAGGCATAACACCGTCATCAGCTGCTACAATCAGGATGGTAATATCTGTTACAGAAGCTCCACGTGCACGCATGCTTGTAAATGCCGCGTGTCCAGGGGTATCCAAGAAAGTGATTTTTTTGCCAGCTTCTTCAATTTGATAAGCCCCAATATGCTGAGTGATACCACCAGCTTCACCTGTTGCAACACGTGAATTACGTAACGTATCTAAAAGTGTTGTTTTACCATGGTCAACGTGTCCCATAATTGTTACAACTGGTGCACGTTCAACAATGTTTTCAGGGTTAAGATAAGTTTCATCATCGAAGAAACGCTCAATATCAGCATTATCAACTTCTACTTTAGCAGTTGCATCAATACCATAATCAACCATTAATAATTCAATTGTATCACCATCAAGAGATTGGTTTTGAGTGGCCATAATGCCCATCATGAAGAGTTTTTTAACAATTTCTGCTGGTTCACGTTTAATACGTTTTGCAATTTCAGCAACCGTCATACCTTCTGTATATTCAAACTCTTTTGGCAATTCATGAAATTTACGCTCTGTTACTGGTTTTGGAGCTGAATTGTTATTTCTGTTATTTTTACCTTTTTTAGGTTTTTTATTCCAGTTACTATTTCTTTGATTTCTCACTTGGTTCTGATTATTCCAACTTTTCTTAGTTTGCTTTGGTCCGTCTTCAGTTCGTTGATTGTCATCATGAACTTTTTCAGGACGATATTTCTTACGACGCTTGTCTGCAGGCTTAGCAGGACTTACTACAACTTCCGGAGTAGCTGTCACTTTCGTGGCAGGTTTTGTTTTCAGCGCTTCTTGTTCAGCCTTAGCCTTTTGCACTGCTTCTTGTTCAGCTAACCGTTTTGCTTCTGCTTTAGCCTTTTCGGCTAATCGCTGAGCTTCTTTAGCTTGTCTGAAGTCATCCTCACGTTTACGAGTATATTCTGCATTTTGTTCTGCTTTCAAAGCTGCCGCTCTGGCTTTAAAATCAATTTTACCTGCATTGGGTTTAGCCACAGCAGTTTGACTTTGATTTCCTTGAAAATGGTCTTTATTACCATTATCTTTTTTGAAAGCTTGTTTCTTTTCTTGCGTGTGATTTCCATCTCTAAAAGATTGACGGTTACCCCTAGATTGATTAGCATGTCTAGGATTACGTTGTTGGTTATCACGGTTTGAGAAACCACCTTGTCTCTGATTTCTCTGATTTGATTGGCGACCATTTGATGATTGTTGGCCACTAGCTTGTCTTGCCGCTTGTTCTTTTGCTCGAGCTTCGCGTTCAGCCTTAAAATTACGACTTTTCGGTTTTTGTGGTGTATTTGGAGCTTGTGATGTCACTGGTACTTCTACTGCTTGCTTTTTAGCTTCTTGTTCTTTTGAACCATCAACTTTAGCTGGCTGTGAAAGTGTTTCTTTTTGACTAACAGTCACTTTTGGTTCTGCTTTTTCAACTTTTGGTGTTGGTGTTGAAAAACTTGAAATGATTTTTTGAGCATCATTATCTTCAACACTTGATGCATGACTTTTAACGTCTAAACCTAAGTTTTTGGCGTGGTCCACAACTTCTTTACTTGTTTTACCAATTTCTTTGGCAATTTCATGTAATCTTCTTTTTGACAATTTGTGTCCTCCTATTCGTCTATTCCATAAGAGTCCTCATTTTCTTTGAAAATCCAGCGTCTGCAACTGCAACTACTTTACGTGGTTTACCTAGTGCAGCACTTAATTCCAGTGCGCTAAACACTGTGGAGACTTCTACATTATAATATTTACTTTTATCAGTTACTTTTTTCGTCACATTTGGTCCTGCATCATTTGCTAAGAAAACTAACTTAACTGCTTCTTGCTGAATAGCTTTAACAACTAATTCTTCCCCAGAAATAATTTTCCCCGCTCTTTGCGCAAGACCAATTAGATTTGACAATCTCTGTAAGTTATTCAAGACCTAACTCTCTTCTTTTGACTTTGTGATCAACATAAGCAATCAATTCATCGTAAAAACTCTCTGAGACTTCCATTGAGAAGCTACGATTAAAGACCTGTTTTTTCTTTGCCTGTTTTGCCTCATCATTGTCAAGCTTAATATAGGCACCACGCCCATTTTTCTTCCCAGTTGGATCAATAAAAATATCCCCTTCTTTTGTCTTAACAATACGAAGCAAATCACGTTTATCTATTGTTTCTCCTGAAACAAGTGATTTGCGTAAAGGTATTTTTTTTTCTTTAGGCATAAAACACCTCTTTTCTTATTCTACCTCGTTTGTAGGAGTTGCTATTTCTTCTACAACTTCGGCTAATTGATTTTCTTGCTCAGCTTCCATACGTTCATAGTCACTAGCAGATTTGATATCAATACGGTAACCAGTTAAGTGTGCAGCAAGGCGAACGTTTTGTCCACGACGACCAATAGCAAGTGACAATTTACTATCTGGTACAACAACCGTTGCACGTTTTGAATCCGTTTCATCAAACAAGACCATGTCAACCTCAGCTGGTGCAATGGCATTGTAAATAAATTCAGCAGGGTCTTCTACCCATTGAATAACATCAATGTTTTCTTCGACAGGGATTTCGATGCCAGTTTTTTGATCAAAACGTTTTGGATGGAATTTACTGATAACTTTTTTAATGTTACTTCCACCGCGTCCAACAATGGTACCAATAGCATCAACATTTGAATTATGACTGCGTACTGCAACTTTTGTACGATCACCTGCCTCACGAGAAACACTCATGATTTCCACTGTTCCATCAAAAACCTCTGGAATTTCTTGTTCCATAATGCGTTTGATGAACTCCGGATGGCTACGACTTACAAATACGTTAACACCTTTAGGATTGTTTTCTACTTTGTAAACATAAACCTCAATACGATCATGTGATTTAAAGGTTTCACCAGGAATTTGATCTTGGTGAGATAATTGAGCTTCAAGCGATCCCAAATTAACATAGATAAAACGTTGATCAAAACGTTCAACAGTACCTGTCATGATTTCACCCTCATGTTCTTTGTACTCATTGAATGTCACTTCACGCATCTGACGACGCATCTTTTCCATAATAGTTTGTTTTGCAGATTGCGCAGCAACTCGGCCAAACTCTGTAACAGATTCTTCAAAACGAATCTTATCACCTAGTTCATAAGCTGAACTAATGGCTAAAGCATCTTTCAAACCAATCTCTAAACGGCTATCAAAGACTTCCTCAACAACTTCACGAACTGTGAAGACTTGAAAATCTCCCGTTTTTTCATTAAATTCAATAACACAAGACTCTGATTGACCATAGCGACGTTTATAAGCAGATTTTAGTGACTCTGTAACTGCCTCAATAATGTCGCTTTTGTTAATATGTTTTTCTTCTTCCAAAATACGGAAGGCTTCTAGCATTTCTTTGCTCATAATGTTTACGTTCTGTCATAAGACACAGAACAAATTTCCTTTCTGAGATAAATTGTAAATCTCTCAAAAACCGATTCTAACAGTTTATTTTATAATTTAACTGCTAACCGTGCTTTTGCGACAGATTGATAAGGGATTTCAACAGTTTTTTGACGCGTTTTATCCAAATAGTTAATTGTCAAGGTTTGGCCATCAAATGCGATCAAATCCCCTTGATAGACCTTATTCTTATTGATAGCTTTATAAAGGCTAACATTAATATAAGAACCTATAGCATTTGTTATACTATCTACTGTTTTCAATGGTCTTTCTAAACCCGGACTAGATACTTCAAGCATGTACTGTTCCGGAAAAGGATCAGGTGTAATCTGATCGAGAATAGGACTGATAATCTCTGTTAAAAAACTAGTATCTTCTACAGTAATTCCTCCCTCTTTATCAACAAGAATACTTAAAACGTAATCACTTCCCATTTTTTCATATTCAACATCAACCAATTCAAAAGGTGTTTGAATGCTTGGGGCAACCGCCTCTGTAACGGTATCAATAATAGATTGATTAGCTATTGTAATGACCTCCTTTTCAACTCTCTAGGACTTAGGATTTCTCCCTCGTTTTTTAATTTCAATACAAAAGTGGCGAGAATTTTCTCACCACCTTTCTGTATTAGTTATTAGCATTATATCATAAAATGATAAAAACGCAAGTAATAACCCACTTCTACCTCGTAATTTTCAGTCAATCTTAATTTACTAAACAATCCTCTCATCGAAAAGATTGTTTATATATAGTAGTTTTTGACGGGTGAAAAACGGGTGAACCTCTTAAAAACCTTATTATATCAATAGGATAAAAGGAGAGGAGGGGATTCGAACCCCCGAGCCCGGTTAAGGACTACACGCTTTCCAAGCGTGCGCACTCGGCCACTATGCGACCTCTCCATATCGAAGTTGTTAAGCATAACAACTCCATAAACTAACTGATTAAAATTGCGCCTCTAAACGGTAGATAACTTGACCTTTACTTGAAAATTTCGCTTCGTACTCTGTCATAACATTACCTTGGTAATCACTGGCATGTAAATCAAGCCAAACCTGATTAAGAGTCATACCAAACTGGGACATACTTGCCAAACTATATTCAAATAGGCCACGATTATCAGTTTTAAAGTGGATTTGACCATTTTCTGGTAAAATTTCCTTGTATGTTGCTAAAAACTCTTTGTAAGTTAAGCGACGTTTCTCATGTTTCGTTTTTGGCCACGGATCTGAAAAATTGAGATAAAGAAGATCAATCTCACCATTTTCAAAATAGTTGGTCAAACTTGAGCCATCAACACGCAACAACTTAACATTGGAAACTCCAGACTCTATAACTTTATCCAATGCATAACTAAGTACAGAAAGTTGGATATCAATACCGATATAATTAATATCTGGGTTTTGTTGGGCCATGCCGGTTACAAAGCCACCTTTACCAGAACCTACTTCAACATGTATAGGGTTATCATTTCCAAAAACTTCCTTCCACCGCCCCTTAGACTCTTCTGGTGTCAAGAGGACATAATTAGGATAATTTTCGAGATGCTCTTCGGCACCTTTTCGTTTTCTAACTCGCATTATTTCTTTCTAAACAGTTCTCTAAATCGACGGAGTGCATAAATTTCTTGGTTGACATGTTCCATATCTCTTTGATCAAAACATTTCAAAATTTGTGTCAGATAAGATAACTGACCATACCAAGCAATCTTACTCATCACTTTATCGTTATTTTTATAACCATAATAGGCTAACCACTCTGGCCAACGGGATTGCGGAATATAATGACTTAACAAGTAAGCTACATCATACATCCTATCAGTCAATCGAACAGAATCCCAATCGCACAAGTAAATCATACCACTAGTCGTAATAACCCAGTTGCTATGCTTAATATCGCCATGAACAATTGTTGCTACTTCAGCTCTGAAAGCTGGTAAACTCTTTTTCAACTCTTTAACTATATCCTGTAAGTAAGAGTTTTGCTGAATTTGCAGTGGCGCATTTTGTTCAAAATCAATTAATAAATCATATGGATTTTCAATTTTATAATTTAATTGCAAGAGCTGATTAACTAACTGTTTTGATTTATGAAGGCGACTTAAAATTTGAACAATCTGCTTACTGTTCATATCTTCACGATTTAAAATTCGGCCATCTAACCATTCTTGCGCACTCATCATATCCCCATTACCTAGGCGTTTTGCCCATAATAATTGAGGAGCAATTTGTTCTTTAGCCAGGGCAGGTAAGATTGGTGTTGTATTTAATTTAATAAAAACATTATCACCATTAGGATAGCTTCCTTTATAGGCCTTACCGCTCTTCCCTTTCAAGGGCGTTAATGTCAAGTCCTGATCTGTAGTTGTCAAGCAATCGCCCTCCTTTTCTTTTCTAATCACTTATTCCTATTTTACTTGTTTTACTCAACTTAGTCAATTATGTTCTTTAACTTATAAGGCAAATAGATTACTGTCATCACTAAAAAGAAGGCAACCATTTCCAATGCGTTAACAAGAGTCCCTGAGAAACCTATTTCAATCGCTAACAAAACTGCCGAAATTGCACGTAACAATATCAATAAATCCTTCTTTTTCTGACTATTTTCTCCAGGGTATAAATGCGTCAGATAATGATAATCAAAATGATGATAGAGTGATAACAATTGAAATAAAAGAAGGTAATTAAAAATTGAGGCTAGCATCAAGGATAAGTATGTATTACTTATAAAAATCAATGATAAGAGTGCTAATACGGTTAATCTAAAAAATAATCCCAAGTAATCTGAACTTCTTAAGAAAGCACGCGCATAAAGATTTAGCCAATGGGAACCTGATTTTTTACTAACAAGTTGTAAAATGGGATTCAAGTATGTTCTTTTTTTAACACCACTTGTAATTCCTTTAACACTTACAAATAAGGAATAAAATTTTAAGATTTTTTGTTTCCGTCGATTCTCACTGTTGATACTTACAGTCCAGTTTAATCTATCTTCAGTCATAAGCGCAGCAACTTTTTTTGCTTGTATAAACCACTTGATGATTGCTAATCCTAAAAGCATGAGGAAAAAAAGCACAAGCGATAGACCAAGCCTTGCATAAATAGGAAATAGTATGGTTAAACAAAGCGATTGGAACAAAACACCAGTAATGAAAGACTGACGTCCTGCAGTTTTGATGTGGTCGATCAGCTTATCTTCTTTGGCTAGCAAGAACTGTTGATCGGCCTCTTCAATATAAGTCGCAACCGCTCCTGTCTGCAATAAGAAAACGGTTAGCAAGAATAAGCAAATCATAATCGGCCACGTTTTTTTAGGAAAATGCTGTAAAAGTTGACTGTACTGATAAAGAATGTAACCCAGTAGGAAGACTAAGACAAGGACAAAGTGATCATTAAAAACATAGGGAAGATATTTGCGATGGTGTTTTTGAAAATTTTGCTTTCGTTTCTTAAACAATTCTGTCATAACTAACCCTCTTTTGTTAAGGCTAAGTAAATATCGTTAAGACTAGCCTTGGCATCACCAAAGGAAGAGCGCAAATCTTCTAATGTCCCTTGAGCACGAATCTGTCCATGGTGCAAGATAACGAATTGATCACACATTTTCTCTGCCGAGTCTAAAACGTGTGTGCTCATTAAAATGGACTTGCCCTTCTTTTTTTCCTCTTCCAAATAGGCAATTAAATCTGCGATTGCCAAGGGGTCGAGCCCAAGAAATGGTTCGTCAAGGATAAATAAGCTTGGGTCTATAATAAAAGCACAGATAATCATTACTTTTTGCTTCATCCCTTTCGAAAAATGAATCGGATACCAATCCAATTTGTCTTCTAGTCGGTAAGTCTTCAATAAAGGTTTAGCTCTGTCATGTGCTTGGTCAATTGACAAATCATAAGCCATTGCAATAGTCTCAATATGTTCAGCCAATGTTAATTCTTCATAAAGACTTGGTGTTTCTGGAATAAAACCAATTTTTTTGCGATAGGCTACCCGATCTTCTTCAAGTGAGATCCCATCAATTGTAATCTTACCTTTATAAGGTCTCAATAAACCAATAATTTCATTAATAGTGGTTGATTTTCCTGCACCGTTTAATCCAATTAAACCAACCAATTGCCCATCTTCTACAGAAAAGGAAATGTCTTTTAAAACAGGAATATTAATATAGCCACCTGTTAGATTTTCAATTTTTAGCATAATTACTCTTTCTAATGTTTTCGTCTAACTCCCATTATAACAAAATCAGCCCGAGATAGTGACAGAAAGATTAGCCAGACCAGTAATAATTAAACACGTTTTCATGGTCACTTTTTTGTAATTTCAAAAAAATGTGATTCGAGGTCAAAATACGTGATGCCAACCTCCCATATAAATAGTACAGTTTATGACTAGATTTTGATATACTAATAACAGTTACATTTATCAAATTTGAAGCGTAGGTGACAAAATATGGACAATTGTATTTTTTGTAAAATTATCTCCGGTGAGATTCCATCTTCTAAAGTTTATGAGGATGAACAGGTTTTAGCCTTCTTAGATATCACTCAAACAACTCCAGGACATACTTTACTTGTTCCCAAAAAACATGTGCGACACGTCCTTGATATGGATGCTGATTTAGCTAGTGAAACTTTTTCACGTTTACCAAAAATTGCGCGTGCTCTACAAAAAGCGACCGACGCGCCTGCTATGAACATTATCAACAATAATGAAGAAGTTGCCGGTCAAACTGTATTCCATGCCCACATTCACTTGATTCCGCGCTACAGTGCTGAAGATGGGATAGCTATTTCATACACTACGCACGAACCTGACTTTGAAGCACTAGCTTTATTAGCCCAAAAAATCCAGAAGGAGATTGTTGAATGAGAATGAATTCACTGATAACTTTTGGCTTAGCCGCTTATACATCGTTTAAGGCTTATGAAAATCGTGACAAAATTAAGTCCAGTTTTAAAGAATCTGTAGAAGCCAAGAATGCCATTCAATCAGACCTTGACCGTATTAAAGCAAATTTAGCTGTGATTAAATCCGAGACAGCTAACATTCAAGCCATCAACCAAGAGCTGACCTACAAATTGAGAAGGTTTAACAAAGAAACCGAACCGATAATTCTACAGATTAAAGAGCGTATGGAAAAATACCAAACACCTTCTGAAGACAAGTAAAAGAGATTCTTTTCAAAAAGAATCTCTTTTTTTATTGTGATGGTATTACTGACGTAGAGCCATCATTTGGAACTACGGGTGTTGTCAGCGCTGGAATTGAACTATTTGCTGTCGACGCTGAACTTGATGGATAAGTCTGAACAGGGACACTACTGTCAGATGGAACTACGGGCGTCGTGTTATTTGGAACCGAACTGTATGTTCCTTGATTAGTAGTATCTGAATAATTCGAGTAATTATCTACAGAACTTGGAACCGAAGATTGATCTTGAATTTTACCAATTTGACTCGTTCCATTCAATTCCTCATAAGTCACTGCACTTGTTTTTAACTCAGTAACCTGAGCGAGACCTAGCTGTTTACGGATTTGATTTTGAATAGTCAATAAATGCTCTTCCGTAACAATTTGATACGAACCACCATCAGCTAAAGTGGCATCTTCTCCTTTTAGCTGGTGTGCCTTAATTTTTTTCAAAGCATCCGAATAAGCTAGTAGATTTGGAATAGTATCCGAAGAAATTTCAATATTTGTTTGCATATTGCTACTTACTGCACGCAAAATTTTGCGATAAGAACTCACACTACCTAGGGCTAAGATTTTTTGTAGTACTTTTTGAATGACTATTCTTTGGCGTTTTTGCCGTCCATAGTCTCCTTCTGGATCATCATATCGCATACGAGCATAAACAAGTGCCTGTTCCCCATTAATTTTATGGGTTCCAGGAGCTACTGTTGATTTGAATTCTGGCTCATGTTCTGAAATAGAAATCGGAAAATTAAATTCATTTGTAACTGTAATGCCTCCGACAGCATCAACCAAATCAACTAAGCCTTGCATATTAATCCGAACATAATTGTCAATCTTAATATTAAGTAAGTCTTGAACTGTCATAATGGCCATCTGAGCGCCACCGGCAGCATAAGCGGCATTTAGTTTTGCTTCTACGCCGTCCATTGAATTAGATTTTGGCCCAGATAGTTTAATGAGGATATCACGCTCTAAACTGGTCATTGTTGTTTTTTTCGTTTCTGGATTGATGGTCACTAAAATCATTGAATCGCTATTGCCATCCCATTTTGACTTTCTTTCTGACGACCCTGTATCCACTCCCATTAACAAAATTGAGAAGGGCTTTGTTTGTTTTATTGCCGTACTTTTCTTCCCAGAGGTTGAAAAATCTTTAAAGGTTTTTGATAATTCATTTGTTGAATAATGATAAGCACTTGTCGCATAAACCCCTAAGGCCACTACTGTTGTTATTAAAATAGCAGAGAGCATGAGGATAATTTTTTTTCCTATTTTCATTCGTTTCCTTACTTATTTAATAATTTACCCATTAAATAGGCATCTGAATAATTGCCATTAATAGATTTGACTGCGAATCGACGTTGTCCTTCAATTACAAAATCAAAAGACTGATAAAGTTTGATAGCCGCTTTGTTGGCAACTTGAACCTCTAATTCAATTTTCCTAATTGATTCCGTTTGTTGAGCCCAATCAAGCCCAAGTGCCATCAATTCTTTGCCAAGACCTTGTCCTCTAAACCTTTTATCAACTGCAATAAAAAGTTCACTAATATGATTAGTATCATCATATGGCCCAGTTGACATATTTACCAACCCAATCAATTGATTGTTTACCTTTGCTAGCAAGCAGATAGAGTCACTCCTTTGAGCTAACCGTTCCAATGATTGACCAAGTTCTTTAGCATCAATATCAAGAATAGCCTGCATTTCAGACAAAAAATGAGACTCCAAACTGATTGATCTTAGGAGTTCTTGAATAGCTTGCGCATCACTAGGTTGAGCTTCCTCAATTTTAAGTTCATAAGTTGGCATCTAAAAACCTCTTAGCTAACGCATCTGAACGATTTCCATGTGATCTAAGTGATAGCGAACGGCCAGAATCAACTTTATCTATAGTAATGGCTAAGTAATCATTAAAAAGAGAGCTATCAAGCAATTCTCCCCACTCAATGACAGTTACACCTTGCCCATAAATAAAATCATCTAAATCAATTGAATCTGGATCATCACCAATACGGTAAACGTCTAGATGATATAAGGGTAATCGCCCCTCATATTCTCGGACAATTGTATAAGTTGGGCTCTTAACCATTTGAGTGATCCCAAGACTTTTGGCGATACCTTTAGTAAAGGTTGTTTTTCCAGAACCTAAGTCACCACTTAAAACAATGACATCTCCTTTTTGGAGAGCCAGTCCTAATGTGTTACCAAATGACATGAGCTCATTTTCATTCTTACTATAAAACATAAAGCTATTATAGCACTAATCATTTTTTCTTCCAAGCAGAATTTGAGAGACAGAAAAAAAGAGAAGCCTAAGCATCTCTCCCGTTAATTATAAAATGGCTAAGATAACAAAGTTTAGGATGAATAAGAATGTTGCACCCCAAAGAATTGGATGAACTTCCTTAGCTTTTCCTTTAACAATTTTCACTAAGCAATAGAATATAAATGCGCCAGCGATTCCATAAGAAATAGAATAACACAAAGCCATAAAGAAGGCTGCAAAGAATGCGGGAAGCGCATCTTCAAAGTTACTCCAGTCAACGTCTAGGAATGATGAAACCATCATGACCCCGACAATAATGAGTGCTGGTGCAGTTGCGGCAGCTGGAACAATCCCAACTAACGGCAAGAGCAAGGTTGAAAGTAAGAAACAGACAGCAGTTGAAACAGCTGTTAATCCAGTACGTCCCCCTTCAGCAATACCTGCTGCAGATTCAACATAAGTGGTTGTATTTGATGTTCCGAATAAAGCACCAATAGATGTACCAATCGCATCCGCAAAAAGTGCACGGTCCATTTTTGAACTAAAACCTGTACTATTTTCAAGTGCTTCTTCGTCAGCTTCGGAGAAGATTCCTGTGCGACGGCCGGTACCAATAAATGTTCCAATTGTGTCGAATGTATCTGATAAACTGAAAGCAAAGATTGTCATAAGTACTAATGGAAGACGGCTTGAGTCTTTAAAGAGAGATCCCATACCACCAAATGCTGCCAAGAAAGTTGTACCAAGTTCATTGAAAGCTTGACCAATATGGTTTACCCCAAAGTTAACTGCTGACAGGTCAACAACACCTATCGGAATACCTACCAAAGTTGTTACAATGATACCAATTAAAATGGCTCCGCGAACATTTCTGATAACAAGTACAGCCATCAAGAGCAAACCAAAGATTGCTAGGAGTACACTTGGATCTGTGAAGGTTGAAATGGCCGGAACAACGCCACCATTTGCGTTGACAGAATAGATACCATGAGCAAACGTTTTTGCTGTTGCTTTAGCTGGGTCAACGCCATTTACGGCAACAATATTTTGTGCTGATAATGAGAAATCAATAATATTTGCATTTTTGAAACCAAGGTAAGCAACAAATACTCCAATCCCACCACCAATGGCATGCTGTAAACTAAGTGGGATAGCTTTAATGATACTCTTACGGAATTTTGTAACGGTGATAAAGATATTAAATAATCCACAAATGAAAACCATTCCGAGTGCTTCTTGCCAAGTAAATCCTAATCCAAAGACAACTGTATAGGTAAAGAAGGCATTTAATCCCATACCTGGTGCTAGTGCATAAGGTACATTGGCGAACAAGCCCATGATAAGTGTCGATATAGCTGCAGCTATAATAGTTGCCAGAAACACCGCTTTAGTAGGCATACCCGCTGCACCAAGGATGCTTGGGTTGACAAATAAAATGTAAGACATGGCAAAGAAAGTTGTTAAACCTGCAACAATTTCAGTTGAAACAGTTGTCCCATTTTCTTTTAAATTAAAAAATTTCTCCATAATAATGGAATCTCCTTAAAAATATAAACTTGAATCAAAAAAAGCATCATCACTACGGATGGGCTTCCTCAAGTGGTTATTTTTTATCGTTTTACGAACGATAAAACAATTATAACACTAAAACGTTCAATTTTCAATAATTATTTATCGGTTTTATTTTTGTGAATGAAGAAAAAATAATTTTTTCCTTTATATAAGCGTATTTTCTGATATAATTTAGCTATGAGAAAAAAGATTATTGCAATTGATTTAGATGGCACACTCCTTCATCAGGATAGTACTATTTCAAATTACACAAAAGATATTATTAACAAAGTACAAGATAAAGGGCATCACGTCGTTATTTCAACAGGTCGACCCTATCGTATGGCCTTAGATTACTACCTCCAACTCAATTTAAAGACCCCTATGATTACATTCAATGGTGCTCTAACACACATGCCAGAGCAAAAATGGAAATACGAACACAATGTAACATTAGGAAAGAATTATTTATTGGATATCCTCAAACATAAAGATGATTTTAAAATGGACTTTATTGCTAGTGAATACCGAAAAAACTTCTATATTACAATGGATAATCCTGATAAAATTGACCCTCAATTATTTGGAGTTGAAGAAATCACTAATGATATGTCTCTGGAAATAAGTAAAATTACTCGTAATCCCAATGCCTTATTAACACAGACTCACCATGAAGATAAATACGCATTAGCTAAAGAAATGGAAAGCTTCTTTAATAAGGAAATCCAAGTGGATTCTTGGGGAGGGCCGCTTAATATTCTGGAAGTATCCTCTAAGAATATCAATAAGGCTTATGCCCTCAATTACTTGCTCACTATTTTCAATAAAGACAAAAAAGATGTCATTGCCTTTGGCGATGAGCATAACGATACAGAAATGTTAAGCTTTGCTGGTACAGGTTATGCTATGAAAAATGCAAGTCCTGTACTTCTACCCTATGCTGATCATCAGCTGACACTTTCTAATGAGGAAGATGGCGTTGCAAAAAAACTAGAAGAGCTTTTCTTATAAGTTGAAACGAAACCACTATTTTTGCTATTAAGTGGTTTTTTCTTTGAATCATTTTTCAAAATTCGATTTGATTTTCTGAAAACCTATTGAATTTATATGTCATAGCAATAAAAGCTTGATGTATAAAATCATTAGATAATATTATTCTATAGCGGAAGCTGATTATATTCTACTAAATACTGAAAAATTTTTCATGTTCTATAAAATTTTTGAAAAAGGTATTGCTTTTTCATTGAAAACGTTTTAAAATAAAGACGTTCTTGAATTTCGTTTTTTTGAAAAAGAATTGCCAAATTTAATTTGGAAGGAGATTATTCTTCTTCAAGTTAGCGAAAAATATTTTTATAATAAGGAGGAAGAACAAGAATGGGTATCGGTATTATTATTGCCAGCCACGGCAAATTTGCTGAAGGTATTCATCAATCTGGTTCAATGATTTTTGGCGAACAAGAAAAAGTTCAAGTTGTAACTTTTATGCCAAACGAAGGACCTGATGATTTATATGGACACTTCAACAATGCTATCCAACAATTTGATGCTGATGATGAAGTCCTTGTACTGGCTGACCTTTGGAGTGGATCTCCATTTAACCAAGCTAGTCGCGTAATGGGAGAAAATCCAGAACGTAAAATGGCAATCATCACAGGTCTAAACTTGCCTATGCTTATTCAAGCTTACACTGAGCGTCTTATGGATGCTGAAGCAGGCGTTGAAAAAGTTGCAGCAAACATTATTAAAGAGTCTAAGGATGGTGTTAAAGCACTTCCTGAAGAACTTAACCCAGTTGAGGTTGCACCTGCAGCCGCTGCTGCTCCTGCTATTCAAGGTGCTATTCCAGAAGGAACAGTTATTGGAGATGGCAAACTTAAGATCAACCTTGCTCGTATTGATACGCGTCTTTTACACGGACAAGTTGCAACAGCATGGACTCCAGCTTCAAAAGCTAACCGTATCATCGTTGCTTCTGACACAGTTGCTAAAGATGACTTGCGTAAGCAATTGATTAAACAAGCTGCTCCTGGTGGCATTAAAGCAAACGTTGTGCCAATCAGCAAATTAATTGACGTTTCTAAAGACCCTCGCTTTGGTAATACCCAAGCTCTTATCCTCTTTGAAACTGTTCAAGATGCACTTCGCGCAGTTGAAGGTGGCGTACAAATCGACGAACTTAATGTTGGTTCAATGGCTCACTCAACTGGTAAAACAATGGTTAACAACGTATTATCAATGGATAAAGATGACGTTGCAGCCTTTGAAAAATTACAAGAACTTGGCGTTAAGTTTGACGTTCGTAAAGTTCCAAATGATTCAAAGAAAAACTTATTTGAACTAATCAAAAAAGCAAACGTTAAATAGTCATCTTGACTGATTTTCTAAATGGGATTTTTAATAACGAAGTATGTTGTTACGTCTTATACTTCAAGTATTATTGGAAATCATTATCTACTTCGAAAGGATTACAAAATGTCAGATATTTCAATTATTTCTGCAGTTTTGGTCGTTATCGTTGCCTTCTTCGCTGGTCTTGAAGGTATCCTTGACCAATTCCAATTCCATCAACCACTTGTTGCTTGTACATTAATCGGTTTAGTTACTGGTAATTTAGAAGCTGGGGTTATGCTTGGTGGCTCACTTCAAATGATCGCTCTTGGTTGGGCAAATATCGGTGCTGCTGTTGCTCCAGATGCTGCATTAGCTTCAGTTGCTGCTGCAATTATCATGATCAAAGGTGGTAACTTCTCTACTCAAGGTATCGCAGTTGCAACAGCAACAGCTATCCCTCTTGCAGTTGCTGGACTTTTCTTAACAATGATTGTTCGTACTGTTTCAGTTGCCTTGGTACATACTGCTGACAATGCTGCTAAATCTGGTAACTTTAAAGCAGTTGAACGTGCTCACTTCATAGCCCTTCTTTTACAAGGTCTTCGTATTGCCATTCCTGCAGCCCTACTTATTGCTATCCCTGCACATGCCGTTAAAGATGCCCTAGGCATGATGCCAGATTGGCTAAACGGTGGTATGGCTGTCGGTGGTGGTATGGTTGTTGCCGTTGGTTATGCTATGGTTATCAACATGATGGCTACTCGTGAAGTTTGGCCATTCTTCGCTCTTGGTTTTGCTTTCGCAGCCTTAAGCGACCTTACACTTATCGCTCTTGGTACAATCGGTGTCGCAATTGCTTTCATTTACCTAAACCTTTCAAAACAAGGTGGTAACGGTGGTGGAACTGGTGGATCTAACGATCCAATCGGCGATATCCTTGAAGACTACTAGAAAGGGGCCTAAAAATGACTGAACAAATTCAATTAACAAAAGCTGATCGCCAAAAAGTTTGGTGGCGTTCACAATTCTTACAAGGTTCTTGGAACTATGAACGTATGCAAAACTTAGGTTGGGCATATGCATTAATCCCTGCAATTAAAAAATTGTATACAACTGAAGAAGATCGTGCAGCTGCGCTTTCTCGTCACTTAGAGTTCTTTAATACTCACCCATATGTTGCTGCCCCAATCATCGGTGTTACTTTAGCCCTTGAAGAAGAAAAAGCAAATGGTACTGACATTGATGACGCTGCTATCCAAGGGGTTAAAATTGGTATGATGGGACCTCTTGCAGGTATCGGAGATCCAGTATTCTGGTTTACTGTACGTCCTATCCTTGGTGCACTTGGTGCTTCACTTGCTACTACTGGTAACATTGTTGGACCATTATTATTCTTCGTCGGATGGAACCTTATCCGTATGGCATTCTTATGGTATACTCAAGAGTTTGGCTATAAAGCTGGATCTGAAATTACTAAAGACATGTCAGGTGGTATTCTTCAAGATATTACAAAAGGTGCTTCAATCCTTGGTATGTTTATCCTTGCTGTATTAGTTGAGCGTTGGGTTTCTATTAGCTTCACTATTGATCTACCTGCTAAACTTCTTTCAAAAGGTGCATACGTTGAATTCCCTAAAGGTCCTGTAACAGGTCCTGAACTTAAAGGAATCCTTGGCAACGCAATTGGTGGTATGAGTCTTGATAAATATCAAGCACAAACATTACAAGGTCAATTAAACTCACTTATCCCTGGTCTAATGGGACTTCTACTTACATTCTTATGTATGTGGTTGCTTAAGAAAAAAGTTTCTCCAATTACAATCATTATCGCTTTGTTTGCAGTTGGTATCCTTGCTCGTGTTGCTGGAATCATGTAAGACTACAAAACCTGAGACTCATATCTCAGGTTTTATTATTTTCAATGATAGGCGCTTTCTTAAGTCTTTTTGATATGTTATAATAGCAAAATAAACATAAAAAGGAATCACTATGGCACAATCTTTAAATAAAAAAGTAGCGTTTCAGACCACAGGTGTATCTTATTTAGGCATGGGTGGAAAAGTAGGAAAATTCCTAGTTGGTGATCAAGCTATTGAATTTTACAATGATAAAAATATAGAAGACTATATCCAAATACCTTGGACTTCGATCAATACAATCGGTGCAAATGTTTCAGGAAAAAAAGTCAGTCGACACTTTGAGATTTTTACCGATCAAGGCAAATTCTTGTTCGCTTCAAAAGATTCAGGAAAAATCCTTAAACTGGCGCGAGAAAATATCGGCAATGAAAAAGTTGTTAAACTGCCAACACTGATTCAAATGATGATCAAAAAATGGTTTAAAAGAAACTAAAACTGCTAGGTAGACCTAGCAGTTTTTTATCATTCTGTATATGGAAATTTATCGTCTAGCCAGTTGCCGATTCGTGCCACTTGAGCTAATTTGAAGATTTTGAGTCGTAATTTTTCGACCAAAAATGCAAGTAGGTAAATAATGATACTGACTCCTAAAATTAAAAAAGGATAGAGTAAAATAGGTGCTTTGATAAATGGTTCTGCAAAATCTCTAATCACAAATCTTACCAGTAAAGGATGAAGGTGGGCTAAATAGACACCTAATGTTGTTGGAGAAACAATTGTAATAAAGGTCAACACCGCTTTACTTTTGGGTTTTTTCATCTTCGCAAAGACAATAAACAAGGAAATAGCACCCATTGTTAACGTTGGTGAAACATACCAATACCAAATATTACCAACAATAAATTTCATACTGTAAGTAAACACCATACAAACTGCATAAATCGTGATTAATTTTTTCAAACTATATTTTGTCAAATCAATACGATACAAATAGGCACCAACAATATAAAGTATGATTAACCATGTCATTTCAAACCCTTTACTAAGTGAAAATTCAGTAACCTGATTGTTCATAAAAGCTGGTAAAAATGAGAAGAAAACAGCCATCAGGATAACTAAGTTTCGCAACTGAGTATCCGTCATTGATTTTAGCCCCCCGTTTATCATCGGCATAAAGATTAAGAGTCCAAAATAAGCCGTCATGTACCAATACTCGCCACTAACAATCGGAAAGAAGGCGTGACGCCAATCTTCTAAAGTCACATTAAAGCCAAATAAAGCAAAAATAAGTGTCATCGTAAAAGTGTAAAAGAAGACTTGTAACCAAATATTTAGTAATTTTGAATACTTATAGGTAGAGCGAGCACCTACGTAACCGGAAATTAAGGCGTAACAGTTAACAGCCCCATAAACCAAAACCTGAATAATCCAAGTTACAATAAAATATGAATCCGGTTCGCCTGAAACACTTGAACGAAGGCCACCTTTACCTAACACATGTGTCACCACAATCATGAACATTGAAATAATGCGTAATAAATCGAGACCATAATGGTGCTCTTTTTGTCGTGTAGTTGTCATGAAACAAGTTTATCACAAGTTATATAATTATTCTATTGGCAAATTACAAGTTCAAGTTAGCCATTTAGTAAAAACTCTTTAGGAGATTTATAATCTAGTATTTTTTTAGGATAGTTATTTATCCAATTTTCAATGAATGCGACCTGTTTTAGGGTCGCATTCTT